>CAZPEV010000024.1:5851-26870 GCA_964585635.1 uncultured Ignavibacteriales bacterium | reverse complement strand
GATGATATATCCGAGTGGCTGTTTCGCCTCCAGCTCGGTTACCGCTTCCTTCAACTGTTCGGTCGCCCCGGCCTCGAAATCGGCCATCCGGATATAGGCCAGGCTGTCGCCGGTGACCCCGGCATAGATAACGTGTTCAAGTTTGATGATATCGCGCGTGAGACTGAGCGGCAGGGTATCGTTCAGCGCCGGCCGATAGACGGTCAACTGCAGGGTCGTGCCGGGTCTTCCGCGGATGGCGTTGATGGCCACGGCGGGATTGTCGCGCGCCACCGGGCGGCCGTCGATGGCGATGATGAAATCGCCGGTCTTCAGGCCGGCGGCATATCCCGGTCCCTCTTCGTGCACTGACATAATCATCAGGGCCGTATCGCGCGCGATGACGCTGATCCCGATGCCGCCGTATTCGCCGGTGGATTCCTCCAGTAGATTGTCGAATTCCCGCCCGGCCATGCGGAAGGAGAAGGGATCCAGCAGATCCATCATCGACTGCTCCGCCCGGTCGAACATGCCCGTCCGCTCGACCGGAAACGGATAAACGGAGGAAATCTGGCGGGCGAGGATGCCGAAGGTCATGGCCTGATGAAGCACCGGGTCGTCCTTGATAGTCGCGCCGGTGATGAAGAGGGTAATGAGGATCACCGCCGCCGAGACGAAGCCGACGACCACTTCCTTCTTATCCGGCATGGGTTCGCGTCCTTCTGCGGATCAGTCCCTCGGCGCGTTTGAGCACCTGACCGAAGACGAGCGCCTTGTCTTGGCGGCCGTCGAGCATGACCACCCGCCACAGGCGGCCCAGAGAGCGAAATCCGCGCCGGACCCGTTCGAAGAAGGCCCGCTTTTCCCCCTCCAGTCGATCGGGACGGCTCCCCCGACGAGCGCAAGAGGTATCGTAATCGACGTCGAACACAAAGGTCATATCAGGAGTGATGTTCAGCGATGCGACGCGATTGAGCCGGCCGATCAGGGCCATATTCAAGCCTCGGCCATACCCCTGATAGGCGGTCGTGGAATCAAAATAGCGGTCGCAGATGACGATCCGTCCGGCCTTCAAGGCCGGGCCGATAACCGTTTCCGTCAGATGCGCCCGGGCGGCCTCGTAGAGCAGAAGTTCAGCCTTGGGGGAGATCGCCAGGCCGCGATCGAGCAATACGCGACGGATCTTCTCCGAGGCCGGCGTTCCGCCCGGCTCGCGGACCAACAGGACATCGTGCCTCTGGGCGCGGAGATGGGCGCACAGCTTGCGCGCCTGGGTCGACTTGCCGCACCCGTCGATTCCCTCGAAGGTGATCAATATGCCGCGATGCTTCTTCATAACACAAAAAAAGGCGGCCGTGGAAGGCCGCCTTTAAGCTACAAAATATCTCAGGCCATTTCAGCAACTTTTTTCTTGCGGGCGGATGTCCGTTTGGTGGTCGACGACGCCTTGGCCGTCGGGCTTTTGAGCACCAGCTTCCGGGTCGAGGCCGGGGCCGTTTTCCGGCGACCGTACTTGCGGATGAACTCCTCGACCATGTCGTGGGCCTCGGCGTCGGTGTATTGCACCGGCGGCGACTTCTTGAAATAGGCCGACGGCGCCAACAGCGCCCCTTTCAGCCCGTTGTCCAGCGCCAGCTTGCAGCAACGGACGGCGTCGATAACGACCCCGGCCGAATTGGGGCTGTCCCAGACTTCGAGCTTGAACTCCATGTTGAGCGGCACATTGCCGAAGGTCGTCCCCTCCATCCGAATATAGGCCCACTTGCGGTCATCGAGCCACTCGACATAATCGGACGGGCCGATATGAATGTTCTTGGGTGCTATTTCATAATCGAGCTGGCTGGTGACGGCGTTGGTCTTCGAGATTTTCTTCGATTCCAGCCGCTCCCGCTCCAGCATGTTGAGAAAATCGGTGTTGCCGCCGACGTTCAACTGGCTGGTCCGCTCCAGCTTGACCCCGCGCTCGCGGAACAGGCGGGTGAGGATGCGATGGACGATCGTGGCTCCCACCTGCGATTTGACATCATCGCCGATCACCGGCAGCCCTTTCTCCTCGAAGCGCCGCTGCCAATATTGCTCCCGGGCGATAAACACCGGGATGCAGTTGACAAAGCCGCACCCGGCCAGCAGAATCTGCTCCACGTACCATTTGGTCGCCTCCTCGGATCCAACCGGCAAATAGTTGACCACCACGTCGGTCTTGGTTTCCTTCAGGAGCTTGACGATATCGACCGTGTCGCCGGGCGCCTTCTTGATGATCTTGCTCAGGTATTTGCCCAACCCGTCGTGGGTCATGCCGCGCTTGACGATTATGCCGGTCTTCGGCACTTCGCAGAACTTATAGGTGTTGTTCGGCCAGGTATAGATCGCCTCGGCCAAATCCTTGCCGACCTTGTTGGCATCGATATCGATCGCCGCCGAAAACTCGATGTCGGAAATATGATATCCGCCCAGATTGACATGCATCAATCCGGGGACCAGATCGTCATCCTTGGCGTTGCGATAGAAATGCACGCCCTGCACAAACGACGACGCGCAGTTGCCGACGCCGATGATGGCTACTCGCAGCTTACCCATGACACGCTCCTTATCTATACTAAAGTTGTTGTTGTCTCGCGTACCGCGGTCGGCAATATACCCCGAGCCTCCAAAAAATCAACGAAAAAGCCTGAAAATAATAATTGTACATACATGCAATATGATCGGCCGTTCTCCATTTTTGCCCGCCATTTCCTTCTTCAGGCCGGGCCGCGCGATCCCGATTGATGCCCTATTTCGTTATGGGGCAATATGTTTATGGCCTCAATTGCCGATCGACAATGGTTTAATGGGTGAGGATATTTTATATTGACAGATTAATTGTATGTACATATATATTCCTTGATGCCCGATGATCGCAATAGCCTTTTGGATAATGCCCTGCAAGCGCTGTGGTCCCATCGCCGTCAACTCCTGCGGCGGCTGCTCAAGGAGGCGGAACCCCGCCAGGCGGCGCCGCGCGGAGCCGTCCCCCGCGGCGGCTCGGGCGCCACGCCGGAGCAGGCGGCGGTCATCGATATCCTGGCCGCTGCGGGCGGGGGGCTTTCGGTGCGGCAGATCGGCGAGCAGCTCAGTTGGCCGCACGCCAACGTCACCCGGACGCTGGATCGGCTGGAGAAGAAGGGAATCATCATTCGCGCCCGCAGTCGCGCCGACCGGCGGCAGGCGGAGGTCAAGCTGACTGTCGAGGGAACCAGGGCCGCCCGGCGCCTATCGGAGATCACGGCCCGATTTTTGGATCTTTTGTGGAATCGGTACACCGATGAAGAAAAACGGCAGTTTCTCGACATGCTCTCGCGCTAGAGACGGGGGATATTATCCTTGGATGGCATAACCGCTTAGTCAAGGCAGGCATGAGATGGAAGCACCAATCCTGGTCCGAACGGTCCGGACCGAATATGAACAAATCAGAGCGGCCAAGGGGAAGCTGGTCACGGCCGACATCCGGGCGGTGGCCAAGCGGATGTTTGCTCAGATCAGGCCATTGCCCAGACACAAGTTTTTCCGTGCCTGCGAGCAATTGCTGGACAGCGGCAACACCGCCATCCCCTTTCAATGGGCCGGGCGGATAATAGACCGTTTCGATCCCGCTGATTTTAGGCGCCTGGAGTTGTGGCTGAAAACCTATGTCACCGGCTGGGACAGCTGCGATGACTTCTGTCTGCACATACTGGGGCCGTTTCTCCTTCGCTTTCCCGAGCTGATCCCGCGCACGGAGAAGTGGGCGGTGTCATCCAATCGCTGGATGCGGCGGGCCTCAGCGGTGACGCTGATCTATTCGGTGAGGCGGGGGGAGGCTCTGCCGGATATCTTTCAGCGCGCCGATCTCCTGCTGATCGACGGCGACGACAAGGTGCAGAAAGGGTACGGCTGGATGCTCAAGGAGGCGGCCAATCGCTTTCCGCGGGAGGTTTTCGACTATGTCATGGCCCACAAGCGGGACATGCCCCGCACGGCCCTGCGCTACGCCATCGAAAAGATGCCGGTCGACTGGAAGTCAGAGGCCATGAAAAAGGATTGGTAGCGGCTACGAGACCATCCTCGCCATTCAGGTAATGGCTCAGCTCACCACCCCTGGCGCGTCCGCAGCGCCATTATCTGCCCGACATGCTTCTCGCCGTGACCCGCATAGATCGTCAGCAAAGCATCCAGCGTCACCTCGCCCCGCTCCGAATGATGCGCCGAACGGCTCCAGTTCGACTCCGGGATACTCCGCAGCAGCCGGCTCCAACGGTCATGCACCCCTCGTATAATCTGAAGCGACGGCTCAACCGGCGCCGATACCGTATCCGGCAACTTCGCCCAGAGGTCCTGATTGTACGGCTTGATTGTCGGGTGATCCTCGGTCAGAATCAGCTTGAAACGGCAAAAGGCATTGATATGCCCATCGGCCAGGTGATGCACAACCTGGCGGGGGGTCCATTTCCCTTCGCCGTACGGCGTATCAAGCTGGGTGTCACTCATTCCCTTGATCGTCGCTTCCACCTTGGCCGGCAGAGCAACGATTTTGTCGATTAATGTGCGGCGTTCTTCAGAAGTCATCGTTGTATTCCTTCATCAATAGGTTCACCGCTTCGTGCGGCCCGACCGTAGCCACTCGGCCCGCGTGCAGAAGGCCTGCGGCGACACCGCCCGCTGGATTGCCAGGACACCATCCAGGTGGTCGATCTCATGCTGCAGGAGTTCCGCCAGGTCCCCCTCGGCGCGCAGGCGCTGTGCCTGGCCGTCGCTATCAACGTATTCCACCTCGATAGCGGTTGCCCGCGAGACACGCACCAGCAGGTCGGGAAAGCTGAAGCAATCGTCCCATAGTTCGCCCCGGCGGCTGTCTTCCCATACGATGCGCGGATTGCTCAGCGTCCCGCAGAAGCCGGGCGGCTCCATCCGGATATGAATGGCTCGTTGCAGTATCCCGATTTGCGGCGCTGCGATTCCGCGGCCAAAGCCGTTTGCAGCACGGAAGGCAGCCAGCGTGTCGTCCAGATCGGTGATTAATCGGCGGGCGGCCGCCGAGGTTGCATCATCGACGGCCGCGGACTTCTCCCAGAGAATCGGATGGCCCAGTTGGAGTATTTCGCGGCACGGCATCGATCATATCTCCGCTTGATCCGCCTATTTCGCGGCGAACTTCTTAAAGAGCTCTTAGACCGCATCCTTGTGCACCTGAAATTCGAGCATTTTCAGCCGGACGTAGTCATCGCGGTAGAAATAATACCCTTTGAATTTGCCCCAGTTGCTGCTCGAGCCGGAATCCTTGATCAAAAACCAGTCACGGCCCCCGGCTTGCGCGAACCCCACCAGATGAATCCCGTGGTCGTCGCCGGTGGTCTCATTATTGATGCGAAATTCCCGCGAGGACTGGTCGATGTACTTCTGCGGAATATCGAAATCGGGCACCACCGCCAGGTCCTCGAAGCCGTACAGCCCCGGCTCGGAAACGTCGCCGCCGATCGCTACGGTGTAGCCGTTCTGAATCACCCCTTTCAGCGTCGCATACCATTCGGTCAGGGGGACATTGTAATAACTGCTGTCATGCCACCAGTTGTCGGCGACCTTGAATTCGGCCTGGGTATAAAAGGGCGCGGCCAGGGTGGACATGATTTCCACATAATCATCCAGGTTCAGCCGCAAAACATTGGCCAAAAATTCCTTCGGCGTCATGGTCTTCCCCGCATAGATCACCGAGGTCGGCGGCGAGCCGAGGTACTTGTCCAATATCACCCGCACCTGGGCGACTACTTCCTCTTCATCCCAGAGATCATGATCCTTGACGAAGGCCAACAAATCCCGGATTTCTTTGAACATCCGGCTATGGTCGTGCCGGCCGTCGGGGCTGAGAACCCCGCAATATGCTTCTTCCGGAACGGCGCCGAATTTCTTCATGATGCGGGTGACGGCGTTCGATTCCGATCCCTCGGTTATCTCCTTCTCCCCGCGCTGCTGGACAAAATATCGCGTCTTCTCAAGATACTCATGATACACGGTGAATATCTCCGAGAGCTTGATCTTCTGCCCGGTCAGACGAAACACCTCCGACTCCATATACGAAGTCGTGGAGAACGACCAGCAGGTGCCGGTATTGTATTGACGCACCGGGGGAAAATGGAAATATGGTTTGAACGCTTCCAGGGAGGCCGGCCGGACAATTCGGCTGACATCGAAACGGAGCGTCTTCTCCTTTTTCTGTTCTCCTTCCCTGAATTTCCTCTGGGCCTCGCGAATCTTTGAGGTCACGCTGTCTTCATCCGCCTTGACGGTACTGTCTTTCTTGCTCATCTCTTCCAGAGCCGGGTCGCGATACCGGGGAACATACTTGACCGTGTCGGTCTGCGCCCCGGCCGCCACTGCCATGGATGCGGCCAGAAAGACAAGTCCTATTGCGCTGATTAACGTCCTCATGCGGCACCTTCCGGGATTGAGTGATATTTGATCGTGTATTGTTATCTCGCTTCTGTCATGCGCCCCTATTTCTTCGTCGCCCAGCTTCTTGCGACTATCGCTCCGGCCGGGCCAGGCAACGGACCACCTCGCCGATATACATGCGGTGATAATCCTTCTTGGGGTACGAATCATGGATGATCGGATCGAGGAACCGGCCGGGGTCGATATCATGCGTGTACATTTTCTTGCATTCGAAGACCAGCCGCGCTTCGGCGAAATAGATCGCGCCGGAGTCGGTTTCCATCGGGGTGATGCCGCAGGCGGCGGCTTTGTCGATCTCCCGTCCCGACTTGGTTCCGCAGAAATTAAGCATCTCGCGGTACTTGTCGTCATAGAATGACAGGGTGAAGAGGTCGGCCTTATTCATGAACTCAAACGTGTATCGGGTGGGACGGACAAAGCAGATGCAGATTTTCTTGTGCCACAGCTCTCCCATCGTCCCCCAACTTGCGGTCATGATGTTGTACGACTCGATATCGCCGGCCGTAATCAGCATCCAGTCGTCCCCGATCAATTTGAAAACGTTGTCTTTGACCAGAAAGGGATCGATAGGCACCAGACTTTTGGACATTCATCACCTCGGTTCGATGGTTGTAAGGGAAAATTACGATGTGAAGCCCGAAAGCGCAACCGAAATCGGCCCCGGCGCCTGACCGCAGGGTGCCACCCACAAACTTGGGGAGTGTTGAAAAAGCCAGCCACGTCATTGCGGGGCGCCCGCCACGGGCGGGACGACGCGGCAATCTTGACTTTCATAGGGGAACCGCGATCGCCATGACCCGCCACGGGCGGGTCTCGCGGTGACGAATTTGAGGATTTTCAACAGGCCCGACAGCGGGAGTCAAAGCCGGCCGGCATGAGAATGAGAACAGAGACAAGGGTCCAAATCGGGGCATTAAATCGCGGCCTTATCCCCTGCTGCTAACCGAATCGGGGATTCAATAGAACTTATACTCTGCGCACATTACCGGCGTCGGCCCACCTTTGAAAATGTAATTAACGATATATACGGCATCCCCAATATTATGGGATCCATCGCAATTGGGGTCGCCTGCCTCCGGCGGCTTCGGAGCCGGTCCGCCTTTATAAATATAGTTGATCATTACCACCGCATCGCCGAGGTTCACGGCGCCGTCGCCGTTGGCGTCGCCGGCGATAAAGACCGGGATGTTATGGGCGTTGCAAAGGTTCTTGAACGTCTGATCAAACGGATACCCCGATTTTCGCCAGCCGTCAATGAACTCATAAATGTTCCAGGGGTGGTTATGGTTGGTGCTATCAGGGAAAGGATCATAGTAGTAGAGGACGTCCCACATGGGATAAAAATCCGACCATGACAATCCGCCATTGTGGTCATTGTTATGTCCATACAGAAACGAACCTATATAGTAATTGTCATCATCCGTGGCATCATACAGGTCCCATAGCGCCGCCAAAACTGCCCCCTCAACGCGTGTGCCGTTAAACAGGGCGTTCGTTTCTGAAGGACCATAATAATACCGTACAAATGGCGCATCAGGTAGGGGACGTTCGTGGTTGAATGGAATAGGCGGTTGGTTGTACACAGAATCGCTGCAGTCGGGCGTACCGTTCAATATGCCCTGCAGAACGTCGGCGAGAGCTTCACCGAATACGAGATCAGGGATGCGATTATGCACTCCATTTGGTGTACTGTCGTCATACGGGGGGGCAATCAACCCGTGTTCACCGAAGGCGTAAGGCGACCATTCACAATGATAACTCATTAAGTAATGGCTGTATTCATGGAGTATGATGCACTCATCCCATTCGTCCCAATCTTTATCGCCGCCATTTCGATTATTGATGAAAATCATCGGCAGGCCCGCAACTTCAAAGCGCCCGCAAAAGCTATTTAGATACTGCGTGTTTAGGGAGTCCCAGTAAACCCAAACCGGGTCTTGAACCAAACCCGTGTTGCCGTAGAACTCCCAATAACCGCTCCGTATTGCTTGGGCAATATGATACGGTGCTGGATAGGCGGTATTTGTAGTAAAGGATAAGGGAATATCAATATCGTCGAAGTTGGGATTAGTGATCTCGACGCCGAATTGATACGGAATCAGCGCTCCCCCTCCTTCCAGTCTGTGTGAGTCGCTCCAGCATACGGTTGCCGCCTCGTTACCTGATACTTCGACGACGGCAATATGCGAATTGGCCGTATAGAAGTCGAAAGCGCCGTCAGCGCCGGTTGTCACTTCAAAATCAATATACCAGCTACCCAATGATACATAGGCTACGTAATACCGCATATATGCGGCCGGCATCGTATCGTGGGGGATATATACATTAAAAAAACGGCCGGTAACCAGGTAGGAATCGGCCGTTTCTTCCATCGCGTTAATCCCACGCCGCGTTGAGACGGAGGAGATCGTTTTCTTCTCCGGTTGTCGATGAGGAGGCACCGGCTCTTCGATCTTCTTAACCGGAGGAATGCTGTCGATCCGAAGTATTGGGTAGTTGGCTGGCGCAATGATGATAGGATGCCCATTTTTCCATATCGTATCGGGTTTCGCGGCAACGGGCTTATCAACGGTTTCGGCCCCCCGAAAGAGTGTATCTGAGACGAAGAAATTGGCGGTCATACACGGGGACGGAAAGGCGGCCGTCCCGCAATACGTCTCCACAACCCCGCTGATCTGGGTTGCCATTTTGTACCGAAGCCGAGCTTTCACCGTTATTTCATATTGCTGCAATGGTTTCAACTGCCCAGTCCATTCCGGTTTGCCTAGATATTCAACATTTGTATCCGGCAATAGGTTTGCGTGGTCGATTCGTTCTGCCCAACCTCTTATCGCCATTGCGGCCGACGTATCACCCTTCGCGGCTCGTTCAGCAAACTGCTTCTCTAACTCCTTCATTTGACGGAAGAATGGTCCTTACGGTTTGAGCATGAAGGTGAAGACAATCGTGATTTCGCGATTGACTTCGGGGTTCCCTTCGATCACAATTGATCCATCAATTGCATTCCTCAAATACACCGATTCACCCCCGAAAACGCAATTGCAGCACAAAAACGCTATGATCGCCACCCCAAAAACTGCGAAACGTCTCATAGTTCACCCTCCATCTATTTGTATTACATATCGAAGATGAAATTCTTCCAATGGTGCCATGAATATTCTATATAATTCCACGGTATTTGTCAAGTAAAGAAGTCGTTTCAAAATCACATTTTTCGTGCCTCCAATATTGTCGGTTTTGGGTGGATAGTCAATAGATCGGGTTCGCAGTCCCGTCGGAACGGCGGGACGAGAAACCCGACACTCCAATTGCGGCTCGTCATTCCCACTACAACATCGATGTTGAACGTTACCGCGCCCCCTATTATAGGATGAACAAGCTCAGTCTATATCTCTGCCCGCGCGCACTATGTCCGCCAGGGCCGGCTCAGAACCCCTCTCCTCGGGGGAGGGGGATTTGGGGCGAGGGCAGGGCCAGCCAAAGAGGGAGAATTATGAAAAACCCAAAAATGAACGAAGGAACCCAATTTGCCATAACCCCAACTGGCCCATCCTTGTCCGATGAATCTTTCTGTTCGCGACCCGCCTGCGGCGGGGCCGGGCACATAGGTGGCCTGGGTTGTGCTTGGCCCGCCGCGGCGGGCCCCCGTGCGCCAAGGATATGCCTAAAGACAAGGCGCTGGTGCACGAGGGCGTGCACCAGCCACAAGAATTTGGGTTCGGAGTCCCGTCGGGACAGCGGGACGAGAAATCCAACATTCCCGCTGCGGCTCGTCATTCCCACTACAACATCGATGTTGAACGTTACCGCGCCCCCTATTATAGGATGAATAAGCTCAGTCTATATCTCTGCCCACGCGCACTATGGCGGTCGGGGCCGGCTCAGAACCCCTCTCCTCGGGGGAGAGGGTTTTGGGGTGAGGGCAGTCAGTAGGTCGGTGTTCCGATCCGCCGCAGGCGGAGAGAAACCCGACATTCCAACTATCTACAATCCGAAATCCGACAACTCGCTGTACCGTTCGGTACTGTAAGCCGACAGTTGCCAGGTAAAATGAATTGACAAATTGAAGGGAGACAAAAACGGCGTCAGGTTGGTCAGACCGAAACCGATCTCGCTATAGGCGGTCGGCGCCGTGCGGATATAGTCGTTGCCCGGATAGGTCGGGACAGTCTGAAACCTGCTCCAGAAGGCGCCTCCATACACGACCAGACCGACCGGAATCCTTTTCAGAAACTCAATCCCGCTGCGGCGAAACATGAAATGGCCGAAATCGTGATTGAGATAAAGCGAGGCCACCCGGTCGCCGCCGAAGTTGACCTCGGTCGATGTGTTGAAGCCGCCGTTCTTGAAAAAATCGGGGTCATGGAAATCGATGCTGAAATATCGCTGCGGGGGAAGCTGCCGCTCCGACGTTCCCGCATAGCCGGTCAGCGTCGTCATCCCCCAGCCGGAGGCTTTGGTGCGCCATTGGCATTCAACAAAATATCGGCGGAAGTCAAAATTGGAATTGATAAAATCGGGCGAGGAATACTCCATCCCGATTCTGGCCCGGAAGTAATCCGCCGCGTCGGCAGTCAACTCCACTCCCTTGCTGTTGATCAGCGGGCGGGAATCATACTGCAGCGCGGCCGAAACCGACCGCAGGCGACCGTCGGCTATCATCGGGTTGGTGCGGTGCGAGATGCTCTTACGGAAGACGCTGTGGCCGACGACGGTTGGCGTCGAGGTCTGTGTGAAATCCGAAAACGAGACCGCCAGCCGGGTGTAATCGACCGGCTTGACCGTCGCCGTCAGTTTGTATCCCTGTTCCCGATAATAATCAAACGGATCGATCTTGAGCATGAAGGCGTTGGACGTGGAATTGTATCCTTCCTGCGTGATTATGGTCGGACGGTGAACGATTTCGTCTTTGACCGTCAGCCCGATCCAGAGCTTTTGTCTCTCCAGCAGCCGGATGTTTCCTCCCGCCTGATATTGCCAATGGTGGTCGGAAAAACCATAGCCGGTCTTCAGTCGCAGCCGAAGGCCGGCGTATTTGTTGATGGTCGTGCCCATACCCAGGTAATGCCCCTCGACCCGGCTGTAATGGTACAAGTCGGGGTAACCGAAGGTCAGCAGAAGAATCCCCACCGCTGCCCCCCCGAGGAGTTTCTTCCCCAGCGGTTTGGGCGCATGCTCCAGCGAATCGATTCGGGCATATCCGTATTTTTCCAGGCCGGTCAACGGCAGCGATTGACGGGCGGCCCAGGCGGCGCTGTCGTATATGTCGGCGCGGCGGCCAACCTCCAGTTGGTACTCGCCAAAGGTTCCCGGGGGAAGGCCGGCGTCGATGCGATAGTCGGAGATGGCCACGTTGTGCTCGGCCGTAATTGTCTTCGGCAAGCCGGGAATCTTGAGGTTGACCTGAAACGAAAAGCCGGTCTGAACCGGCAGCCAGTACTCGCCGCCGATCGGCGCCATCTGCTGGAAATAGCGGAAGTCGGACACCATCGGAATTCGAATTCCCCGACTCAGACCGACGTCCACCATGACGACATCAAAGGTGGAGTCGACGATGTCGATTTTCCCCTTGAAAAGCGGCGCGTACTCGTTCTTCGGTTCCACCTCCAGCACGAACACCGCCCGGTTGTCGATATAAACCGTGTCCAGAAGGTAATAGTTATAATGATCCATGGCGTCGGTGGCCGTGGGCGAGACGACGCTGTACTCACCCAGATCAAGCCGGTTGCGGTTGAAATTCAACAGCCCCCCGATGGCGACCAGATTCGCCTCCGCGGGAAGATTGGCCGACTGCTTGCGGGAGGTAATTACCTCTTTATACTTGTCCGGCTGCTCCCAGAAGGAGGTCACCTGTGATTCGGTGATCAGCATGACGCTTTGCGAGTCGGGCTTGCCGGCGTTGCGCACCACCAGCTTGACATAGGCGTTGAAGGAATAATCATGGACCCGGGAAAGGATATCCTTCTTGTGGGCGATCGCCATCGCGATGATTTTTTGGGCGGGATCATAGGCGCGCGTGAACACCCGGCGAATGCCCATATCGATGACCAACGGCGTCAAGCGGAAATCATGGACGATCGTCTCCCGCCCGGCCGTGAGCGTCACCGGAGGAGGCGGTTCGATCAGAGCCTCCTGCGAATAATATCCCACGTCGGTGACTTTGATTGTATACCGGCCCTGAGGAAGAACGATCCGGTAACGACCGTCTCTGTTGGCGGCAGCGCCGGTTTTTTGCCCGATGACCTGCACCGTGGCACCGACGATCGGATCGCCGGTTTTCTCGTCGGAAATCGTCCCTTCGATCACCAGGTGTGCCGGTCCTGGTGCCAGGCGGGCCGTGTCAGCACCCCTGGCCGGAACGATCTGAGACATCGGCGCCAAGGCGGAAGTATCGGCCCGGCTCTCCACAGCAAGGCATGGGTTGGCAGAAAGTATCACCGCCATACCTACAGCACATATCGCCGCCAATTGAAGCAGACGCCCCCGCGTTGCCGTCCGACAAATTTCCATTTTCAGTATTTCCTCCACTGATCGCCTTTCCGCTGGTACCATTTTAGCACGGAAATAATGCTATTTGACGGTCATTTAGGGGAAAAGTTTCGTCCCCCCAGCCGTTGTTTCGTGAACGCCGATTGTCACGGCATGAAGGAAAACAGGACCTGCGATTTGGCTGCCGGTAAGAAAGGTCAATGCCAAGTTTCTCTTATTTCGCACTGATCGGGTAAGTACCGGTTATAGGGAGCTCCTCCAATGCCGGTGAATGATCAACAGTTTTGTCTTGGCCGGAGATCGAAAAAAAGACGGCGCTTGGCGCCGTCTTTTCCTATTCTTCCGATGTTAATGTCGCCTATTTCCGGCGGCGGGCAGCTCCCAAACCGACCAGGCCAAGGCCGACCAGAACCATCGTCCCCGGCTCCGGAACCGCGCTGCCGGTGGTGACAGTCAGCTTGACTTTGTCGTTATAATAATGACAGTCGGGGTCGATGCCGAATCCGAAGACGCCATCGGCCGCGTAGCTATTCAACAGGGCCGCGTTGACGTTGAATGTTACGGTATCCTTGGGAAGACCGCCCAGAGGGTCGGTCCAGGTGCCAACCAGGGCGCCATCCCATCCGGCAAAATAATTGCCGGGGGCCTGATTGTCGTCAAAGACCCTGATGCCGTTCGTTCCCGTAGGCGGAGTATTGAGGAGGTTGACCCAGAGGATATCATTGGTCTCGGCCTCCCAATCGTAAATACCGTAAAAGGTCAGGGAAGCGGACTTAATGATTTCACTGGTATGGGTCCAGCCAATTCTCCACGAATATGCCTTGTAGTGGTCCAAATCCCCAAGATCTTGATCCCAGGGCATATAGGTGTACACGGCGGCATGAACGGGGAGGGCGCCAAGAATCAAAATGGCGATCAGTGAAGCGATGGAAAAGAGTTTCTTCATCTGCAAAACTCCCGTCAGCTAAAGGTTATGACTCTATCTCGGGCGAGAAAAAAGCAAATGATGAGCCAAATCTCCACGAACGACGCCCTTTGATTTCCAACGACTTACATTGGACTATAAATAGCCATTGTGCATTTCTTTGCATTCAGTTGTCACCGGCAGCGACAACGGAATCAATAACAAAAACTATCCTGCTTATGTCAATATTATGACTGTCAACATCTTAGATGTTTTCCTGCTAGCTGTCCACGATTCCGACACTATCTTTGAATATTACGGTATCCGGGAAGCCTTTGCAGTCACAGCAGCCGCAATACTTCATCATGCAAACGAGCCCGGTAATTGAGACCTCCGGAAGAAGTCTGTGTCCTGATGATCTCTTTGTACCGGGCAAAGTCATCTATCGATGCCAGGGATACCTCGCGAATTTCCCGGGTATCGATCGGGTGCGGCTCGCCGCTCAGGTACCGGGCGGTAAAGACATGCGACCGCCAGGGGATCTCCCGGCGGCCATCGCTGAACAGGGCATTGACCTGCAGGATATACCGCATCAGTTCGATCTTACAGCCGGTTTCCTCATACGCCTCGCGCAACGCCCCCTCGATCAAAGTTTCTCCCGGATTGGCGGCCCCCGATGGCGGCCGGAACAATCCCGGCGGGTAATGATGCTTGGCGATCACCAGGATTTTCTTTTCCCTGAAAATGAACATGGTGATATCATGGCTGCGGCCGAAGCTCTGAGTCGAGCGGATAAAGTCAAATTCACGTTCGTCGACCGGCGCCGCCATCTGTATCACCGGTGGGTAACCATAGCGGTCGGCGACCTCCTGAATATGGCGATAGGTAATATACATATGCCAACCCAAGGTCGGCTTACGGAAGAAGGCGCACGATCGTCTGCTGCACCGGCTGAGTTGTGATCTCAGGACCGTTCTCGGTAATCAGCACGTTGATTTCGCTCCGCATACCGTAATCGTTGAAGTACAACCCCGGCTCGATCGAGAACAGGTGCCCCGGCATCAATTGCCGGCGGTCTTCCGTTTCCATATTATCGATATTCGGTCCTGGACCGTGCGTCGCCGTGGCAATCGAATGGCCGGTGCGATGCGTGAAGTGATCCGCCAGCTTTTCCTTGACGATCACGTTGCGGCAGACGTCGTCAACCTCATACCCGTAAATTTCTTTCCGGCCCCATTGATCGCGAATTTGCTGCACGGCGGCGTCGCGCGCCCGCCCCAGCAGCGCGAACTGACGCTCGTAAAGATCAGGCGGAACCTCTCCGGCGTAGGCCATCCAAGTGATATCGGCGGTAATCGTGCCTGGTGCATCCAGCCGCGCCCATAAATCCAACACGATCAAATCCCCCTTCTTGATCTCACTGAAGACGGTCTTAGTCGCCTCATAATGCGGTTTGCCGCCGTTGGGGCCGGCGGCGCAGATCGGATCGAAATCGGTCACCATGCCGGTCTGGACAAAGCGATCCAGCATCAGCCGGACGACATCGTATTCGGTCACCGTGCGGCCGTTCGCCAGCGCTGATTTGATAAAGGCAAAGGCTTCGTCTTTGATTCGATTCAGATTATCCGCGGCGGTCCGATGGGTGGCGATCTGCTCTTCGGTCAGGCGGGCGTCGAAGGCGGCCACCAGGTCTGCCGATGACACCACCTCGACCCCAAACGACCGAACCAGCTCCACCGTGCCGGCGTCGACCTTGCCGACGTACGGCAGGCGGCCGAACGGAGAATACTCCATGGCGACCCGCTTGGCTCCCTTCAGCGTCTCAGCCAGCTCCGCCTCCAGCGCCCGGTAAGACGAAAAATACCGTTTTGTCCCGGGAATATTTTGCCAGGGGGCTTTTTCGATGGCATGAACCAGCCCGACGGGGCCGCCCGAGGCCGGGATATAGTAAAACGACCGCCGGGTAAGAATACCGCGAAGGCCCAGAAACCGCACCGCGATGTCATTGGTGCCATGGAAGTCATACAGCAGCCAGCCATCAAGGCCGGCCTTGGCCAATTCCGCCTGAATCTTTCCGATTGTACTATTTTCCACTGATCTAATTGTCCTTTCTTTATCCGGCTTCGAGGATTCCGCCGGGGCAACCGCGCCGATGTCGGCGGCGGGTTTCGCCGGCTCTTTTCCCGCCAATATACGGCATTTCCGAAAGCCGGCAACGGCAAAAAATGATAGCCTTTTCCAACCCCGGTAATTATAAAAAAAACCAAAAAAACTGGAACTTCCCCGGCACGGGATATGTTATAATAGGTGGAAACGAGTGGAGAAGCATAGAGAATTATATAGATTAGAGAGTAGTTGAGAGAAGACTTCACCGGGTTCTTTCCCCCGAAAGCCTGGTGAATGGTAACCTCCTTGCCTTAATTGCCCCTGCAAGAGCAGACGGCCGGCCCCAAAACCGGCCGTTTGCATTTTTAGAGCGAAAATTTCCAGGCACAATAATACTCGGCCGGATGCTTGTCCGGCGGGCATGACAGGCATTCGGTTTTTATTCGGGGATCGATCGTTTGGGCGAACTTGGTATACTCGACCAGCCCGACCAGTTTGCAGGGAAAATCCGGCCGGCCGTCTCGCGTGCGGGCCGATTGCACCCGGCAGTCATTCATCCGAAAGACCAGGCTGTTTTCCGTTTCCTCGACAATTTCCTGGATATTCAGGTGCGCATACAAGCGATAGGCCAGGGCCTTTTTCAGTCCCTCAAGTCCGGAGTTGGGGGGGATGCCATGCCGGGCCATAATCCGTTTGGCCTCGATCACGGTGAATTTTTCCCAGGCCTGGCGATCCAGCTCGATCGCGCCCTCCATGCCGAGCCTGGCCTCGCAGGCCAGAAACCAAAGGCCGTCGTGGGCCAGCCAGTTTTTGGCGGCGTCCTCCAGCAGGTCGATCAGAAATTCCTTGGGGAGCCGTTCCAGCTCCCGGCGGCGGAGTTGATGATAATTATCCATACCTTTATATAGGCCTATGGCTTGTCGCAGGCAACGACAATTTCGAAGGAGGGGCCGTATTTGTGCGCAGCGAATCTCCTCGCCGCGCACGGATGACGCGAAATTTGGTTGGACTAGCATGGCGGAGTTGGGATTAGGGGGAATCGGGTTCGTTTGTTCATTTTTGTGTCTTGCGGCTGCAATCCGTTGGGAGAATAATAGATAGGGGGGGTCTGAATCGACCCCCGGCGGACATAGTGCGCGTGGGCAGATATATAGACTGAGCCTGTTCATCCTATAATAGGGGGCGCAGTTGCGATCACCATCGAAGTTGTGGCGATATGTCGGGTTTCTCGTCCCGCCGTTCCGGCGGGACTCGGAATGCTGACCTACGGTCTGCGCGATCAATCATTTCCCACCCGTCGTCCCGCCGGGGCGGGACTTTGGGTAGGGTACCCATGTATTTACCTTGGCGTCAGGAAAGGGTCCCTGACGCCGCCTAACGATTTCCACCCCCAAGCCTGCGGCTTGAGGGTGCCACCCGAATCAGGGCTTCTTATCATGAATGAGGGCACCCGGCGCGAAATTTGGTTGGACTAGCATGGCGGAGTTGGGATTAGGGGGAATCGGGTTCGTTTGTTCATTTTTGTGTCTTGCGGCTGCAATCCGTTGGGAGAATAATAGATAGGGGGGGTCTGAATCGACCCCCGGCGGACATAGTGCGCGTGGGCAGAGATATAGACTGAGTCTGTTCATCCTATAATAGGTGGCGCAGTAGCGATCACCATCGAAGTTGTAGTGAATTCAGCAAAAAGCTCACCTGCCTAATGGCGGGTTATGAATGGGGTCTTGGCCAATCACCGATTCCCGCGGCTACCGCCGCGGGCGATCCGCGACGATACAAATCCTATAGCATTGGATGATCGGACAATAAGTGATGAGGATTGGGATTAGGTATTCGATTTAATCGATTTCGATACTATATATTGTTACTATTTTATCATCATAGGTATACATATAATAAAAACTCGGCATTCCGTAGATTGGCGATGTTGTCTTCCAGTAATAGCCAGAGACTATATTGGGATTTTCATGGGCGTATCCTTCCAAATCTCTTCTTATTTCCATCCA
This sequence comes from uncultured Ignavibacteriales bacterium, assembly GCA_964585635.1. Taxonomy (GTDB): domain Bacteria; phylum Zixibacteria; class MSB-5A5; order GN15; family JAAZOE01; genus CAZPEV01. The sequence continues at coordinate 8,924 of CAZPEV010000024.1, read as the reverse complement.
GATATCTTTGAAACGGGGATATTGATCTATCAATTTACGACATTGCTCGAATACTTCAGGCCTTTCGATCACGCGCCTAAGAGTATAATTAAACTGTCGGTCGTGCCCCATTTCCCTCGGTAAGTTTCCTTATGGCGTTGAGTACTTTTTCAGGAGGATCTTCAGGTTTTGGTTCCCGCAGATAAATAGTCGCGTATGGGATAATTTCTCTGGCCTTTGTGATCTGCCAACCATAAAACTTATGAGATAATCCGCTTACAGATTCCGCGTCTTCATCTTTGAGTGCCTCAATAATAGAATCCACAATGGAAATCTGTTCGCCACTAAAAATTGATAAGTCGGCTTCCGGACCAATATTGATTATCCGATGTTGATCGCCTTTTAGGGTTGGCCGAACCTTCATATGAATACGGTTTTCGCCAATTAATTCATCCCTGGCCTCTAAAAGATATTTGGGTGCAGGCCCCTTGGGGAGCTTGAAATATTCTTCTCCCGTAATTGGTTCGCCGAGTTTCGCGTAAGCGGTGAAATCCGCGAAGAAAAGTATTTTATTGAGCATCGTCGCGCCCACGTTAAGGCGAGATTCGCATCTATCTGCGATATAAACGATTAGCTCTTTTAATTTCGTATGGTCTCTCATCTTCCCCGCCCAAATTGAAGAGATATTTATCCTGGACAGATTTATTCTAATACATTTTTTCGCCTTGTCAAACACATTATTTTGAACCCCTTTCTCGCTTAAATGTTCATCGCTTTATGTCTTGCTACCGTAGACTGAGATAATGAGTTAGAAGATACAAGATCGTCAGGCCTAATTTGTACGGGGGCGGGCGAGAGATGATCTGATTCAGCGGGTCTGTCGTTCTCTGACGCTCGGGGAGTCAGGCTCAACGGCGCCCGCCGCCAAGGTAATCGCTCGTGCGTCGCAATCGGGATACTTCGCAGCGTCGGATGTTGAGATTCGATTACCTCAAAAAGCAAGCCACCCGTGCACCCCTCTGGCACGGGCGGCTTTGCCGAGAAAAAAGGACTACTAAAGCAGCGCAATAAGGACGTAAAAATGACATTCTATTTAGAAGCAACCGCTATGCCTTTTCCTCCAAAGAGCTTCTTTGGTGCGATGTATCTTATTGATTAACAATGAATTACTGCATCCCGAGGACTGTTTTTGCGCCGCCTGATGGCGCCCTAGATTTCGTATCGATTTACGAAGGCAACTCCCCAAAAAAAGATAAGCGCATGTGTGGCATGCGCTTATCAATATGCGAGAAGATGCGCGACTTCGTACGGTCTTACGAAACCGACATCTGTTCCAGATCGTAACGCTTCATTTTCGCTCGCAGGGTCGATTCATGAATGGCGAGCGATCGCGCTGCTTTAGATTTGTTCCCATCGGCCTGTCGAAGCGCCCTGATAATCAGCCCTTTCTCAAATTGTTCGACCTGGTTGAACAGCGAGGCCGTCTGGCTGTCGGTCTCATCCTGCACCAGGACGCCGGCCAGCTCGCCCAGGGAATCCTCGCGTGCGATGGTGGAAAACAAGATCAGCTTCTTGACCTCTGATTCCAACTGGCGGACATTGCCCGGCCATGACCGGCTGGAGAACTCCGCAATCAGGATCGGCTCTACGGGGTCGTCCTTGGCCAGGGCACCTTCCTTTTGAAGGAAATGCGCCAGCAGCAGCGGAATATCCTCCGGCCGCTCGGCCAGCGATGGAATCGTGAAGGTAATGCCGCTCAGACGATAATACAGGTCCCGTCTGAACTTCCCATCGGCCACCATCCCCTCCAGATCGCAGTTGGTGGCGGCGATGAAGCGGATGTCCAGCGCCTCTTCGGCGGTGTCTCCCAGCCGACGGGTGCGGCAGGTCTCGATGACGGTCAGCAGTTTGGCCTGCGAGACCAGCGACAGTTCCCCGATCTCATCCAGGAAGAAGGTGCCTCCGTCGGCGCGGTGCAGAAGGCCGTCTTTGTCGTCGTCGGCGCCGGTAAACGCTCCCTTCCGATAACCGAACAGCTCGGATTCGAGCAGGGTATCAGGAAAGGCGGCGCAATTGACCGGTACGAACCGTCCCTTCCGGCCGGTGTGGATATGATAATACTGGGCCAGAAGGTCTTTGCCGGTGCCGGTTTCGCCGCATAGCAGCACCGGGAGATCGGTTCGCGCGGCGCGGCGAAGGTCAGTCAATATCTTCTGCATTCTGCGGCTGGCGGTTATCACGGTCGGGAGGTTATCGCGCCCGACCGCCGGGTCGCTTTCTGCAGCCGGGGAAGTCAGATCGGTTTCGTTGATCAGGGTTTGGGTCCCGTCGAACTTGGCGGTCAGGCCGAGCCGGCGGTAGATATCGGCGGCCCGAAACAGGCAGGCCAATGACCAGCGCGATGGCTTGGCCGCGGTCGTCGCCATCAATACCAGCGTTTCGGCCCGTTCAAACCGAGCATCGATCTCCTCGAAGGTTTCCAGCGCCTGGTTGAACAGCTCGTTCGATTTGTTGCCGGTGCGACGCCCCGTGGTTTCTTCCAGAGCGGCAATCTGTGCCAGGAGGCGAAGCGCGGCCCCTTTTTCGATCGCTTCTTCGATCTTATTGGCCAGCGCCAAGGCGCGATTGGCCAACTGCGAAGCGGCGGTGATATTGCCGGTGGCCAGTTCCAGCGCCGCCAGGTGGCGCAGCGGGGCGACCATCAATGATGATTCCGGCGCCAGGATTCGGGCGCCATTGATCGCCTCGTTCAGCAGCCGGCGGGCAGAGCCGTATTCGTGACGCCGCGTTCTCAATTCGCCCAGGTAGGTCTGGTAGATGACCATCTGCCGCTGCATGTCGTGGGCTGCCAGCAGGCGATAGGCGTCAGCCAGATCGGCCTCGGCCTTCTCGTACTGCTCGCCCAGCATCTCGACATATCCCAGCGACAGCATCGCTTTGACTTTTTCCCGATCATCACCGAGTTCGCCGGAAATCTCGATATTGACTTCCAGGGCCTCGGTCGCCTTGCGGAAGTTCCCCAGAAGGGTGTACAGCCGGCCCAGATTCCCCCACAGAGAGGCCAGATTATGACGATCGCCGGAGGCGTCGGCCA
>CAZPEV010000024.1:0-5841 GCA_964585635.1 uncultured Ignavibacteriales bacterium | reverse complement strand
CGGCCAGCTTGATGGCTTCCAACAAATACTTGAGGGCGATTTTATATTCCGCCCTGGTGAAACAGATACGAGCCAGTTGGTTGAGAGAATCCAGCCGCCCGCGCACATCGTCGCAGCGTCTGAATAACGATTCGGCGTCAAAAAGCGCCGTCTCGGCTTCCCGATAATTGCCCAAATTGATTAAGGCCATTCCTGCCACCAGAAAGGCATAGGCCAAATCGGCGGTTTCTCCGAAGGGGGTCAGAAGAGACGCGGCCAATCGGGCGGAGGTGAGGGCCTTTTGGTACTCACGGGAGGCAAAGAGAAGCTGGGCTTCATGGCGCCGAAATTGTCCGGCGGACAGGTCATTCCGGTCGGTCATGACGGTTCTGGCCGTTTCGGCCAGCCGCAGTCCGCCGGAAATGTCCCCCGTCTGAACTGCTCGCGACATCTGTCGCAGCAGTTCACACCGGAATTCCGGGTGTGTAGCCTCATCATGGTACATACGCCCTAATACCTCGCGGTTCTTCTGGTGTCCGTAACTGCCGACGGTTTGATGGCCGCCGGGATGACTGCGTCGTGGGGAGCCGTAACATCAGTGACTGACTTCACCAGGGACTGGCGGACGGTCTGCCAGATCTGCTGAATCGCCAACCGGCTGAAGAATGTCATATTGTTGATTGAGGGCAGCCCGCCGACCGGAGAATGGCCGTCGTCACCGCCGTCATGATATCCATCGCCGCCCCAGGGATGTTCGTCGGGATCGGCGAGGTTGGGCGCACGACCGTCCCAGGCGACGGCCGGCGCACAGACGGCCACTATCAACAGGACCGTCAAGACCGAGACTAACGCTTTGGGCCACATATGACCACTCCTCCTTGAAGGTTATATAGATATATCATATCACAGAACTTTCGTGTGTGGTGAAGGTGGTGAGGTTGTGAGCGAGCATCCAATAACCCAGACTCTCACAACCATAATATAGTTTTCCCCCAGTACCTTGTCAATGTTTATTTGCGGTTTCCGCAGGCAGGCGCCGGGGGATATCGAGGGGTGGCGAATGGTCGGGGAAGAAGGGTTGGCCCTCGTCGCAAGGCAGGCACATGGCCGTTTCATCGGAAATTGAAAGCGATTATGAAGGGAAGGCTTATCGGCGCGGCCCGGCCGACAAAAAATGCGCCATCAGGGACTCGAACCCCGGACCAATTGATTAAGAGTCAACTGCTCTACCGACTGAGCTAATGGCGCATTATCGTCACTTTTCATGAGGGTGGATGGGATCGAACCATCGACCACCTGCTTAAAAGGCAGATGCTCTACCACTGAGCTACACCCCCAGCCGGTCATTTTAAGGCAGGCAATATAGCCGCCGCGATGGAAATGTCAACTGGTTTTTGTCCTTCGCCGCCGCGGATTGCCGTTGTCGAAAGGGCGGGCCATCGCGAATCCTGAAGGAAGCGCCTTGCTTTTTGGGAAATATCCTGCATATTGGAGGTTACGAAAGAGGACGGGCTCATGATATATACGCACAACAACGAAAAGGTCGAGGTCAAGTCCAGCCTGCCGGTGCTGCCGTTGCGGGACGTGGTGATCTTTCCCTATATGATCTACCCGCTCTTGATCGGCCGCCAGATTTCGATCAGCGCGCTGCACGAGGCGATGGTTCTGGACAAGCTGGTCTTTTTGGTGGCGCAACGGAATCCGACCGTCGACAATCCCGAGGCCGGCGATCTTTACGGCGTCGGCGTCGTGGCCCGTGTCCTGCAAGTGATGAAGCTCCCCAATGGGACGCTCAAGGTGCTGGTCGAGGGATTGCTGCGGGGAAAGATCACCAAATTCGTCGATAAGGCCGAATACCTGGCGGCCAGGATTCAGGTGATCGAGCCGGAGCGTGATTCCGAAGATGCCGAAACGGAGGCCTTGTCGCGCCGCGTTATGGACCTGTTCTCCGATTACGTTCAGCTTAACCGACGCATCCCCAATGAGGTGACCGCCCAGATGGGCAGCATCACCGACCATCGCCGCTTGGCCGATACGATCGCCGCCCATATGGTGCAGAAGAATGAGCAGAAGCAGTCGGTCCTGGAAACGCCCACCGTCAAGAGCCAATTTTTTGCCCTGATCGACCTGCTGACGGCCGAAATCGAGATTTTGAAAATAGAACAGCGGATCGACGGCACCGTCCGGGAATCGATGTCCCGCAGCCAGCGGGAGTATTATCTTCAACAGCAGCTTAAGGTGATCAAAGAGGAATTGGGGCAATACGACGACACCGCCGGCGAACTGGATGAACTGCACGCCAAGCTGGATGAACTCAAACCGCCGGAACCGGTGCGGGTGAAGGCGGAAGAGGAGTTAAAGCGGCTGGGCAAGATGCATCCCTATTCGGCCGAATCGGCCGTCGTACGGGGGTATCTGGAGTGGCTGCTGGCGCTGCCCTGGGGCGTCAGGACCGCCGATCGGACCGATTTCAAGGAAGTTCAAAAGACGCTTGATGATGACCATTATGGCCTGGAGAAACCCAAGAAGCGGATCATGGAGCATCTGGCGGTGCTGAAGATGGCCGGCAAGGTGCGCGGCCCGATCCTCTGCCTGGTCGGCCCGCCCGGGGTTGGCAAGACGTCGCTGGGAAAATCGGTGGCCCGGGCGCTGGGGCGCAAGTTCGTCCGGATGTCGCTGGGAGGGATTCACGACGAGGCCGAGATTCGCGGCCACCGCCGGACCTATATCGGGTCGATGCCGGGACGGATTTTACAGTCGATTCGGAAAGCCGGTTCCGCCAACCCCGTTTTCCTTTTGGATGAAGTCGACAAGATCGGCGCCGATTTCCGGGGCGACCCGGCGGCCGCGTTGCTGGAAGTGCTCGATCCGGAGCAGAACGTGGCTTTTTCCGACAACTACCTGGAGCTTGATTTCGACCTATCCGAGGTTCTCTTTCTAACCACGGCCAATACACTCCATGACATTCCGCTGCCGTTGCAGGATCGGATGGAGATTATCCGGTTGCCGGGGTATTTGGAGTTTGAAAAGGTTCATATTGCGCGGCGATTCCTGATTCCCAAGACCAGCAAGGAGTTGGGTCTCGATCATCTTCAGATTGAGGTAACCGACCCGGGGCTGATCCACCTGATTCGCGAATACACGCGCGAGGCCGGGGTGCGTGAGTTGGAGCGGAAACTGCAATCCGCCTTCCGTAAAATTACGTTGAAGGAAGTCACCCGCACCAAGCATCGGTCATACCGGCTTGGCCCCAGGAATATCACGGGGCTGATCGGAGCACCGATCTATATCTACGCCGAGGTGCCGGAAACCGCCGATCCAGGGTATGCGATCGGCCTGGCCTGGACCGAGACCGGGGGGGAGATTCTGCCGATTGAGGTCGCGCTGGTGCCGGGCCAGCATAAGCTGACGCTGACCGGGAAGATCGGCGAAGTCATGCAAGAGTCGGCCACGGCCGGGCTGACTTGGATCCGGTCGCACGCCGACCGGCTGGGGCTGGACCTCAAGAAGATCGGCAATACCGAGATTCATATCCATGTCCCCGAAGGAGCGGTGCCCAAAGAGGGACCCTCGGCCGGGATTACCATGGTGGCGGCGATGATTTCGGCCTTGACCAAACGGCCGGTATCGACCACGATCGCCATGACCGGCGAAATCTCCCTGACGGGGGATATTATCCCGGTCGGAGGACTCAACGAAAAACTCCTGGCGGCCAAGCGCAGCGGCATCGTCGAGATTATTGTCCCCTTCAAGAACACTAAAGATGTCGATGAATTGCCCCAGGAACTGATTCAGGATCTCAAGTTGCACATGGTCAAGAAGATCGAGGATGTCCTCAAAATCATCTTCGGCCCCGACCTGCTGGCTTCCGGGCGCAAACGTCGTCGCCGGACGGCCCGTTCGAAAAAAGTGATCGCCGCCAAGACACGAAGGCGTTAAAACTCTTGCAGGCCGGGTCGGCCCTGCTTAGCTTGACCCGGCATAATCCGATACAGAACGGAGGTTCCGAAAACAGTGGGTCGCGGATTGCTGTCTGCCACGTATGTCACCTCGGTGTTTGACCACGCCAAAGCGCCCTCCGATCGCAGGCCGACGGTGGCCTTTGCGGGACGGTCAAACGTCGGCAAATCAACCCTGATCAACGGTATCACCGAGGGGAAAGCGATCGCCCGGGTGTCATCCACGCCGGGCAAGACGCAATCGCTGAACTTCTATATCGTGGAAGACCGCTTTTACCTGGTCGACCTGCCGGGGTATGGCTATGCCAAGGTTCCGCCGGAGATTAAGAAGTCGTGGGGAAAGCTGGTTGAGGGATATTTGACCGCCAGTCCGAACCTGCGCGGGATGGTTCTTCTCGTCGATTGCCGGCGCGAGGTTCAGCCGGACGATATGATGCTCCTGAATTGGGTGGCCGATCGCGGGCTGCCGTTTCTGATCGTCGTTACCAAGGCTGACAAACTGACCCGCAGCCAATTGGAGAAGTCGCTGCGGTCGATCCGCCAGGTCACGGTGCGCGACGGCGACGACGGCGAGTTGACGGCGTTTTCATCTCGAACAAAATTAGGACATGAAGAGGTGGTGCGATGGGTGCGCCAGGTGGTAGCATGACCAGAAAGAATAGAGTCATCATCGGTTGTCAGTGGGGCGATGAGGGCAAGGGGAAGGTGGTCGACCTGCTGTCACATCAGGCCGACATCGTCGCCCGCTTTCAAGGAGGGAACAACGCGGGGCACACGGTCGTCGTGGCTGGCGCCAAGTATGCCCTGCGCCTGATACCCTCGGGCATCTTGCATCCCGGAAAGATTTGCGTGATCGGCAACGGCGTGGTGCTCGATCCGTTCGTTTTCATGGAGGAGTTGGGGGCGCTGACGGCGGCCGGTATCAACTGCGCCGACCGATTATTCCTTTCGGCGGCGGTGAACCTGGTGATGCCGTATCATTGCGCCGTCGACCGCCTTGAGGAGATTGGCCGGGGCGGGCAGGGATTGGGCACTACCGGGCGGGGAATCGGGCCGGCCTATCAGGATAAAGTCCGGCGCAACGGTATCCGTCTGGCCGATATCTTCGACGACCACCGGCTGAAAGAAAAGCTGGAGGGCCAGCGCCAGAGCAAAAACTTCTATCTGTCTCAGCTTTCCGGCGACCTGAAAATAGATTTCGACCGGTTATACCGCGACCTCGTCGCGTTGCGCGACGTCTTCCGCCCGATGATGAAAGATGTCTCCCTGCTGCTGGAGGAGGCGCACAAGGGGGGGGCGGTGATATTATTCGAGGGCGCCCAGGGGGGGATGCTCGACGTCGATCTGGGGACATATCCCTTTTGCACGTCGTCCAACACGACCGTTGGTGGGGCGTTGACCGGGTTGGGGATCGGACCGAATATGATCGGCGAAGTGGTGGGGGTGGTCAAGGCATACACGACTCGTGTCGGCGCCGGGCCGTTTCCGACCGAGCTGACCGACGCCATCGGCCAGACCTTGGGCGAGCGCGGCCGAGAATTCGGCACGGTGACCGGGCGGCCGCGGCGCTGCGGCTGGTTCGACGCGATAGCGGTTGGCCAGGCGATCAAGACCGCCGGGATCGACGGCATCGCCCTGACCAAGCTCGACGTCCTCGACGGGTTCGACTAGATCAAGATCTGCACCGCCTATCGCCGCGGCGAGGAAATCTATGACCATGTCCCGGCCGGAACCACGGCGCAGGCCGAGATCGCACCGGTCTACGAGGTTGCTGAAGGCTGGCAGGAAAGCACGCGGGGCGCGCGCTCCTGGGCGCAGCTGCCGGCGACCGCGATCAAATACATTCGCCGCCTCGAAGAGCTGATCGGTGCCCCGGTCGCGATGCTGTCGACCAGCCCGGAGC
>CAZPEV010000023.1:3402-27047 GCA_964585635.1 uncultured Ignavibacteriales bacterium | reverse complement strand
CCGGTCGGTCATTCCGCCAGAAATCGGTCAAAAATCTCGATTGGATTGAAGCCTACAAGAGGTCGGTGGCGCCGATTCTTATCGGGAATCATATCGTCATCAAACCACCTTGGTCGGACGAATCATTTCCGGGACGGGTGGAGGTCCTGATCGAACCGAAAATGGCCTTTGGCACCGGCCGTCATGAGACGACCCAGGGATGCCTGGCGACCCTGCAGGAATGCGATCTGGCCGGGAAGGTAATTCTGGACCTGGGGTGCGGATCGGGAATTCTGGGGATTTTTGCAGCCTTGAAGGGGGCTGCTGCCGTGTCGGGGTATGACATCGATCCCTTGGCAGTGGACAACAGCCGCGAGAATTTCGTCGTCAACGGTGTGGCTGCCATATGTCGGGCGGATCTCGGCTCAATCGAATCGGTCCGCACGGGAAGGCGATTCGATGTCATTATCGCCAACATTATCAAGTCCGTTATTATTCCCATCCTGGAGCCCATGAAACGCATTCTGGCTCCGCAAGGGATTTTGATCCTATCCGGCCTTTTGCAGCAGGATCAGAAGGAAATTGAGGCCGTCCTGCGGTCGTGCGGCTGGAATCAGTTTGCGATTCGACGCGACGGAGAATGGCTGACGTATCGGGTGCAAGGATCATGATACCGTCGTTCATCTATGACCCGGCCGGGGTGGATCGGGATACGATAACCGTGCGTGGCGCCGAAGCGCGTCACATGGCGGCGGTGCTCCGCCTGCACCAGGGGGAAATGGTTCGGTTGATTGACGGGCGGGGCTTGTCGCACATCTGTGAGATCGTCGGGATCAAAGCTCAGGCGGCCGTCTGCCGCATTATCCGCTCGACCGAAAACGAAGGGGAGCCGGCCCTTCATCTGACGTTAGCGATAGGCCTATCGACGGGGGGCAAATTCGACGCGGTCATTGAAAAGGGAACCGAGGTCGGCGTCGGCCGCTTTATTCCGATGCTCACGGTCAAGGCCAAAGTTAGACTGGGCGACCTGCATGCTATCAGCAGAAGAGTCGGACGATGGCGCCGAATAGCTGAGGCGGCCGCCAAACAGTCGGGACGATCGCTGATTCCGGTCGTCGAAGCGCCGATCGAATTTGATCAGGCTGTCATGACCTGCAGGCCGGCGAATGCCGTCCTGTTTCATCCCGGCGGCGTAGCGGGCGAAATTGATATCGTCCTGCATAAGCTTTCCGGAAGAACAATCACCATTCTGGTCGGTCCGGAATCGGGCTTTTCTCCAGAAGAGATTGACCTGGCTACCTCCCTCGGCCTCCCGATTGTCAGCCTCGGCAGCCGTATCTTGCGGACTGAGACTGCCGGGATCATCCTTCCCGCGCTGATCATTCACCGCTACGAGGCCATAAACTCCTGAGCGGCGGCGGCCGATAATAGCTGTATGCAGCCTGACTTATCGTGGTACGCCCTCGTGATTCTGCTTGGCCTGGCGGTGGGATCGTTTCTCAATGTCCTGATCTACCGTCTGCCGCGCAATGAGAAGATGGCTCTGGAGCGGTCGCGCTGTCCTCATTGCGGCCATCTCATTCCGTTCTACTTGAATATACCGCTAGTGTCATATCTCCTGCTTCGCGGCCAATGCCGCTGGTGCCGGGGGACGATATCATTTCGGTATCCTTTGGTGGAGTTTCTAAATGGCGCCCTCTATCTGCTCTTCCTATATCATGATGGCCTGACGTTGCAATTGCCGTTTCATTGCTTTTTGGCCTCGGCCCTTCTGGCTATATTTTTCATCGATTTGCAGTTTCAGCTCATTCCGGATAAGATCACCCTGCCGGGAATAGTCATCGGTTTACTGGGGGCGCTGGCGACCACGCCGCCGGGGATTTTGGCCGCCCTAATCGGCGTTGTGGTCGGCGGGGGAGCCCTTCTGGCGGTTGCCTATATGGGAGAGTGGCTGTTCAGGAAAGAGGCTATGGGCGGCGGTGACATCAAGATGGCGGCCATGATGGGGGCCTTTGTCGGTTGGCAAAAAGTCCTGTTGATCTTTGTGGCGGGAGCCTTTATCGGTCTGGTCGGCTCGTTGGTATGGATGGCCTTTTCCAAGCGAATGCGCCGGGACAGGGTGATTCCCTTCGGACCGTTCTTGGCCGTTGCCGCAATGATGGTTATGATCTATGGCGACGCCATCCTGAAGTTTTACCTCAACATGTTCCTCCGCGGATAATACCCTGATATGGGGCCGTATGACCTGCCGTTGACGGCGCCAGGGGATCAACCAATGGCTCCGATCTGCCGATTCTATGAATATGCGCGGCCTTGTCAACCGATATGAGTCGGAAATACGGTTTGGGCTGGTAACCATCGTCCTCCTGCTGCTGTTACTGAACCTAAGTTCGACCTATATTCTTGAGCGGGTGAAACAACAAGTTCGGGAGGAAATCGACCAGCGTCTGGGTGGAGCGTTGGATTATGTTTTCCTGTTTTTGGCGAAAAATGACACTACCGTCATACCGCCCGAGGAACTAAACCAGATTCTTCATCGCTATGGCCTCTCGGGCGCGCAAGTCGTCCCCTTCGAACGATCCAGAGGAATAACCAGCGATTTCTCCTCACTTTTTCCGACCACGCCAAACGATCGTGGCCATGGCCAATATCTGTTCCGCCCGGGCTCATCTCCAGGGGAACGTCAGGGAAAGGCGCTCTGGCGCTACCGGCCTGATCAGAGTGTCGCGGTTGTCGTTAAGGCCAATTCCAAAAGCTTGGGCATGATTACCGCAGCGGCCCGGACGATGTTATACTTGGCCATGGCGATTCTCCTGATAATTATTCCCCTGACTATCTTCCTGCCCCGGTTTATTCTCCGACCGTTCAAGGAAATGCGGGAGACAGCCCGATCTGCTGGACGACTCGACGCCACTTCCGACGAAGATGAAGTCGCCTCGGTCACAGGCTCATATGAGGCAATAATTCGGGAACTGAAGGCCGGCCAGGCCGAGCTCAAACGGCTGTACCGAGAAAGCTCCAGCAAGGCTGACCGTCTGGAGAAATTCAATCGGCATATTCTCAAGTCAATCGGGACCGGAGTCATTACGGTCGACCTGGGCGGCAAGGTGGTCGGGTTCAACCGCGCTGCCAGCGATACCCTGGGATGCCCGCAAGGAGATGTCATCGGCCGGCATTACCTGACAGCGCTGCCCGAGGCGCTGGCGCTTGGTCTGTTGATCGAGGCGGGGTTGACCAGGGGAGACACGGTCAGCCTCAGGGAGATCGAAATCAGGCATGACGACGGTTCCTCCCTTTGGCTGGCAGTCCAATCATCTCTAATAACCGATGATGATGAGCACGCCATCGGCGTAACGCTATTGTTCACCGACCTGACCGAGTCGAAGCGGCTGGAACAGGAGTTAGAAATGAACCGGCGGATGGCGGCTCTGGGTGAAATGACGGCCGGACTGGCTCACCAACTACGCAATTCGCTGGCGGCCGTTTCCGGCTTCAGTCAGCTTCTAATTCGCAAGACCGAATCAGAGGCGGCCTTGGCAGATATCGCCCAATCGATCCGATCTGAGGTAGCCATCGCCGCCAGCATGGTCAGCCGCTTTCTGAATTTCGCCCGGCCGCTGGAATTGAACTGCGAATCGATTGATCTGGGTGAGACGCTGGATTACTGCGTTTCTCGAGTCGAGCGCCAGGCCAACGAGAAGAATGTGCGGGTTGACTATGTTCGTCCGGCGATTGCCCTCATGGTGTCCGGCGACCCACTCTTGCTGCGTGAGACGTTCGGCAATCTGCTGGATAATGCCCTCCAGGCGGTCGGGCAGGAGGGCGAGGTGACGGTCCGTGCCGTCGCCCTGGGCCAAGCGGTGGAGATTACGGTCTCCGATAACGGACCGGGGATACCGCCGCATCTTCGCCCCAAGCTCTTCACTCCCTTCGTCTCGTCCAAGCCTTCGGGCACCGGGCTGGGTCTGGCGCTGGCGCACAAGATTATCAGCCTCCATGGCGGCACGATCGCCTTTGGCCCCGACTGCGGCCGCGGCGCCGTCTGCCGCGTAGTTCTGCCGCGTGTCGTCGAGGAGATGGAGTGCCCGATAATTCCCCCGTCTGCCACCGCGAAAAAACTGTAGCGCTCGAGCGGATTTTTGTTATATTTGCATCCGCTCTGGCGTGTTGTCTGTTAGTGCCTGATGGAGGAATTATGATTTCTGCTACTGAGCTGCGGAAAGGGTTGCGCATACTGGTCGACGGGGAACCGTACGTGGTCGTCGATTTTTCCCACGTCAAAATGGGGCGGGGCCGGCCGCATACCAAGGCCAAGATCAAGCACCTGATCACCGGCGCGGTGCAGGAAAAGACCTGCCTGTCCAATGAGATGTTCGCTCTTCCCGACCTTGAGAATCGCAAGATGCAGTACTCATATAGCGACGCCGAGGGGTATCATTTTATGGATGCTTCCACCTACGATCAGATTATCTTGCCCCAGGAAAGCCTCGGCGACGCCCATTCATATCTTCGGGAAAACGACGAATACATGGTGCTGTTCTTTGAAGGACGACCGATTTCGCTGGATCTGCCGGCCTCAATTGTCCTGAAGGTGACCAGGTCGGAGCCGGCGGTCAAAGGGATTCGGTGACCAATATTCAGAAGACGGTGACACTGGAGACGGGTCTGGAAATAAAGGTCCCGCTGTTTGTCAAAGAGGGGGATTATATCAAGGTCGATACCCGCACCGGTTTATATCTCGAGCGAGCCGGGCAGTGAGCGCGGCCGACTGGCCGATAATCGGAGTCGATGAATCGGGCAAGGGGGACTTCTTCGGTCCGCTGGTGATCGCCGGGGTCCTGGTCGAGGAGGGCCAGTTGCCGACCTTGGCGGCTTGGGGGGTGCGGGATTCCAAGACCCTGACCGATAAACGGATCACTGTGGCGGCGGAGCAGATTCGTGGTCTGTGCGTCCACAATCTGGTGGTGATTTCGCCCGAAAAATATAACCAGTTGTACGGCCGGATCCGCAATTTGAACAAACTCCTGGGCTGGGGACATGCCCGGGTCATCGAGAATATTCTAGGTGTGAAGGGAGCCGCGGCGGCCATCTCCGACAAATTCGGCCACGATCATTTTATCACCGATAACCTGCAAACCAAGGGGCGGGAAATACGGTTACTGCAAATGATCCGGGGAGAGGCACATCCGGCCGTGGCGGCGGCCTCGATACTGGCCCGGGCCGAATTCGTGCGCCGGATGCAGGCCCTGTCGCAGCAATGCCGGATGGAGCTTCCCCTGGGAGCGTCGGCCGCAGTCGACCAAGCAGGACGGGAACTGGTGCGAATTCAGGGGCGGGCCATATTGGATTCGATCGCAAAAGTGCACTTTAAAAATTATCATAAAATTATCAGTTAATATAATAAAGACGCGAACGGATTTCGAGTTCACCCGCCCGGCTGGCCTATACGGCGTTTGCCCCCCAATAAGCGCTGGTAATGGATCAGGCGTTCAGCACGGTGACATGATGGACGGGCGCATCGCGCCCGCGCCACCCGTAATATATTATAAAACAAGCGCTTACGTTATTGATGAGGGGTGGTCGAATTTGGCCCGGAAATATACCACGGGTGTATTTTGCAGTCAGCAGTCCCGGCCGCTCAAAAATTGCGCACAGCTACCGATAATGGTAATAGTGACAAGGAGTTATTGCGATATCGGAGGGAGCGATGCCACAGCTCTATTATGACCTGTTCTTTACCGCCACAATGGTCGTTATTCTTATGGCAATCATTCGAATCAGCAGACATCAGGGTAAGGCCGAGCGGGACGCCCTGGGCAGAATCATGATCGGTCTCCTTTTCTTGACCGGGTTTTCCCTCGTTCAGCTTCTGGGGCATCAGAATGCGTTTGCTCGGATACCCTACCTGCAGCAAGATCTAAATCGGAAAATGGTGGAGGCGATAGGGATTGTTGGGGGGTTGTTGTTTGTGCTCGTCGGCATCGGCGCTCTGCTGCCTTCGCTATCCAATATTCGCCGTCTGCGCCGGAAAATGCACAAGCGGTATATCTGCTTGAAGATGATTAATCAGGCTGCCGCCGGCGAGGCTGCGCTGGACGACGTCTGCGAACGCGTCATAAATTGCCTGGCAACGTATCTCGGCTTGCCCAAATGGGCGGCGTTCACCTACTCCTCGAAGAAAGAGATGCTTTTTCTTACCGGCACGGTGGGATTTGTGGAACCGGTACCTCCGAATCTGCGCCAGATCGCACCCGACGACGGCAACATAAAGGCCTCCCTACTGCGCTTCCGCGCGGTGGTGGGGAAGACATCAGAGGCCGACGAGGCTGATGGCCCGCGGCCGGATATTTTGGTTCCCGTGGCCCACGCGGGAAGGCTGTATGGGGCATTGTTTGGATGGTGCGAAGAACTGCGGGTGGACGACGATTTGATCGATTTCCTGACGCTGGTCGGCGACACACTGGGACGACATGCTCAGACCCGAGTCAGCCGCGTGAGAACCGACTACTATCGTTCCCAGTATCTGACGATGAATCGGATGAGCGCACATTGTGCTCGGGCCAATTCGATGGGAAGCCTCCTTGGCGATCTCATCAGTATGGTACGGGAAGCAACGGGGGCTGAATATCTGTCGGCGGCCGTCTTGGATGCCTCGGGCGAAAATATGGTCCGCTATACGATTGGCACCGGCGGCCGGATGTTGCTCGAGAAGGGAGTCAGCCGCAGCACCCGCGGGGGAGAAATCTATCGCATGTATCACGACGGTCACCCGGTCCTTCTGGACATGGTCGAGCCCGGCGACCATAACGGGGAGGAAGACGGTCTCTTCTTGTCCTGCGGCATGCGGTCAAAGCTGGCGACCCCGATCATGTCGGGCGGGCGGGTCATGGCGGTTATTACGCTGGGTCATCCGCAACCGGGGCATTTCACTCGCATCCATCTGAACCGCATTGGCCACCTGCTTGCTCCGCTGGCAGGCGTCATCCAGCGGGAGCAGCTTGCTCGAATAGTGGAAGTCAAGGAAGACCAGATGCTTCGTCTGCAGCTTCTAGAACGGGATCTGGTGTCCAACGGCTCGGCGCCGGCGATTCTTGATACCGCTTGTGATTTGCTCACTCGCCGCATGAAAGCAACCATAGCGCGCATCTCCCTGGTTGACAAAGAGGAAAAGCAACTCATTAGCCAAGCCTGCCGAACCATCCGACGGACGACCTATGACCTCAAGCCATCGGCTACCGTTCCGCTGTCGCTTCTGCCATGGCATCGGATGACCGTGGAAGCTCGGAAGCTAATGCTCATCAATCAGACCGACCCACAGTCTCAAATGCCGCCGCAGGAATTATCATCGGTTCTCTTGCCGGAAATCAAATCGGCTATTCTGGTTCCGATAATGCTTAACGACCGGGTTGCCGGGTTGATCTCGGTCGGTGAAGCGCGCAACTGGAATCGGCGCTCGTTCGGGGCGGCGGACCTGATTTTCGCCAAAGATGTTGCCGCCAAATGCTCACTGGCGTTGCGAATCACGCAACTGGAAGGGGAGGCGGAGCGGTTCCAGACCAAGGCCAGGATGGCTGAACCGTTCAGCCGCGACCGCCGGACCGACATCGCCTTTCGCATGAAGAGCCCCCTGACCTCGATAATGGGCGCGGTCGAGCTTCTGAAATCGCAGGGCGATCCCGATCCCCGGGCGAGCAAGTATCATGCCATGATTCTCAAGGCCGCCGATCGGATTCAAGGCATGGCGGAGGAATTTGCGACTCAAGAGTCGGACGAGGTTGTCGTTACGCCCGACCAGGTTCTCGGCTAATTGCCGTCGCTTCGCGGTCGGAACCGGACGATGACACCTTGTGGAAGACACCCTTTGCATGTTTTGGTCGTCGATGATGATCCCAGCATTCGACAGATCGTTTATGATCTGCTTCTCATGAAGAATCATACGGCAGCCTCTTCGCCCGACGGCGAGACCGCCGAGCAGCTTCTGAAAACCACGACTTTTGACTTGTTGATAACAGATTTGGGCCTACCCGGTTTCAGCGGCTGGGAATTGGCCCGCATCGCCAAACGTTATCAGCCCGCCATAGGGATAATCGTCATCACCAGTTGGCAGGGGAACGAAGCAGCGGCAAAAATCCGCGAGCGCGGGATTGACATTATTATCTGGAAGCCGTTTCGGCTGGATCAGATATCGGAAGCGGTGACGGCTCTGGGCCGGCATAAATCCGATGCGAAGCCGGGACGACGGCTTCCCCTTTCCACTTGACATTTCGTGGATGTCGGCTATATTATCACAACTATATCTTCGGGGTGAGGTGCGATTCCTCGACCGGCGGTAATAGCCCGCGAGCAGAGTCAGGGCTCTGCAGAGCCGGTGCGATTCCGGCGCCGACGGTACAGTCCGGATGGGAGAAGATAGGCGGCGGCTTGTGCAATTGGATCGGGCTGGGACGGCAAGCCCGGGCGATTGGTGCCGGTATCGATAGCTATATAATCCCCCGAAGAAGACCGACTCTTATGGCTGATGGCAAGCTTTATGAGGCGATGATGCAAAAAGCCCTGCGGCTGGCGCTACGGGGGGAAGGGTATACGTCGCCCAATCCGCTGGTCGGGGCGGTGGTGTTTGACGGTAGTGGTATCATCGCCACCGGGTATCATGGCCGGGCCGGCGGTCCCCATGCTGAGATTGTCGCCCTCCGGAAGGCGGGAGAACGCGCCAGAGGAGCGTCGCTGGCCGTCAACCTGGAGCCTTGCTGTCATATCGGCCGGACCGGCCCCTGCACCGAGGCCATTATAGCCGCCGGTATCAAGGAGGTCATTTATGCCATCGATGATCCTTTTATGAAGGTTTGCGGCCGGGGCGCGCGTCGGCTTGCCCGTCACGGTATTCGAGTCATTTCCGGCGTTGGCGCAGGTGAGGCCACGCGGCTGAACGAGGCTTATTTGACCTTTGCCGTCACAGGACGCCCGTTTGTGGTACTGAAGACTGCCCAGTCGCTGGATGGCCGGATTGCCACCCGCACCGGCGATTCCCGATGGATTTCCTGCCCGGAGGCGCTGAAATTTGCCCATTCGCTTCGCGCCCGCTATGATGCCGTGGCGGTTGGTTCCGGGACGGTCAGGTCCGACAACCCACAGCTGACGGTGCGATTAGTGAAGGGGCGCAATCCGTTACGGATCATCGTGACGGCCTCCGAAGAACTGCCGGCCGATCTCTATCTGTTTCAACATAATCAGGACGGCAGGACAATTATTGCTACGACGCGCCGGGTAATTGCGAAGAACGTTTACTCCTCGATCGCCACCTGGCCGATTCGTAAGGAGCGGAAGGGAATCGATCTCAACGACTTATTGGCTCAGGCGGCTCGACGCCAGGTAACGTCGCTTCTGTTTGAAGGAGGAGGGCGATTGGCTACTTCGCTGCTGAAACTTGGTCTAGTCGACAAGTATTATCTCGTCCTGGCCCCGATGATTATCGGACGGGGCATTGAAACCGTTGCCGATCTCGGTACCGGTAGCCTAAAAGACGCACTATCCTTCAGCGAATACGGCTTCCGCAGGATTGGAACCAATATGCTCTTTTGGGGTTATCCAAAGAAGTAAGATGTTCACCGGACTAATTGAAACCATGGGGAACGTGACGCGGGTGACGGCGAACGGCAATTATCGCCAATTCACCATCGCTCCCGAATCCCCATTTGCGGATTTGGTGCAGGGCGAGTCGATCGCGGTATCCGGCCCCTGCCTGACGGTCATCACTTTCGACGAACGCTCATTCACCGTGGAAGCGTCGCAGGAAACACTGCCGTTGACGACGCTGGGGGCGATACAACCGGGCCATCGCGTCAATCTGGAGCGCGCGCTTCCCGCCCACGGACGACTGGGCGGACATGTCGTCTCCGGACACATCGATACGGCGCTGGCGGTGAAACGTGTTCGGGCGGTGGGGCGAAGCCTGCGAGTGGACATCGATCTTCCCGCCGCCTGGTCCCGGCATATAGTCGACCGGGGATCGGTGGCGCTGGACGGCATCAGCCTGACTGTCATTGAGGTCGACCGCGATTCGTTCACCGTCAACCTGATTCCCGAAACCCAGGAACGGACGACTTGGGGCAAGATCAAGGCCGGAGAATTGGTTAATGTCGAATTCGATCTGATGGGAAAATATATCGTACGATTCCTGGAGCTTCAGACCCGCGGCGGCAGTCTGACAATTAGCGCTCTGCGGGACATGGGATATTGAAAACAAGGAGAGGTATGTCTGAGTTCAGCACCATAGAGAGCGCCATTACCGATTTCAAGGCGGGGAAGATGGTGATCGTGGTTGATGATGAGGATCGCGAAAACGAAGGCGATTTGGTAATGGCCACCGAGAAAGTCACGCCGGAAAAGGTCAACTTCATGAGCCTTCACGGTCGCGGATTGATCTGCGTGTCATTGCCGGCGGAACGGGTCGATAGTCTGGAATTGGAGGCTATGGTTCAGCGTAACACCGCCCTGCACGGCACCCGGTTTACCGTTTCGGTGGACGCCGTGGAAGGGACGACGACCGGCATTTCCGCCTTCGATCGCGACATAACCATCAGAAAACTGATCGACAAAAACGCCAAACCGTCCGACTTTGCCCGCCCCGGCCATGTCTTTCCGATACAGGCGCTGACCGGCGGGGTTCTGGCGCGGGCGGGTCATACGGAGGCCTCGGTGGACTTGGCCCGATTGGCGGGACTCTATCCCTCCGGATTACTATGCGAGATTATCGATGACGACGGGCAGATGGCACGCGTTCCACGACTACTTGAATTGGCACGCCAGTTTGACCTCAGAGTAATCACAGTCAAGGACCTGATAGAGTACCGTCGCCACCATGAGAAGCTTGTCCGACAGGTGGTCGAGGTCGAATTTCCCACCCGGTATGGCACCTTCATACTTCATCTCTATGAAAGCGACATCGACGACCATCATCATATTGCCGTCGTGAAGGGGGACATTGCCGGCAAGGAGGACGTTCTGGTGCGAGTGCATTCGCAATGTCTGACCGGAGACGTCTTCGGTTCGGCGCGTTGCGACTGCGGTGATCAACTGGCCTACGCATTGGAATTGATCGAAAAAGAAGGTCTGGGCGTGCTTCTCTATATGCGGCAGGAGGGGCGTGGAATCGGGCTGGTTAACAAAATAAAGGCCTACAAACTGCAAGACAAGGGGCGTGATACGGTCGAGGCCAATCTGGAATTGGGATTTGACGCCGACTTGCGCGATTACGGCATCGGCGCCCAGATTCTCAAGGATTTGGGTCTGACCACCATCCGGATTATAACCAATAATCCCCGAAAGCTGATTGGGCTGGAAGGTCACGGTCTGCGGATTACGGGTCGCGTGCCGATCCAGATACCGCCGACGCAGCATAACAAGCGCTATCTGGAAACCAAACGGGATAAACTTGGTCATCTCTTGACCACGTTATAAGGAGGTACATAATGGCAGTAGCGATTAGCTCGGGAAACCTCAACGGCGCCGGGCAGAGACAGGCGCTGGTGGTAAGCCGGTACAATGAGCTATTGACGGCAAGATTACTTGAAGGGGCGCTTGATTGCCTGATTCGTCATGGCACAGCAGAGAAAGACATACTGGTCAGTTGGGTGCCGGGGGCGTTCGAGATTCCCTATGTTGCGCAGCGATTGGTGCTGTCGAAGAAGTTCGACGCCATCGTTTGCTTGGGAGCGATCATTCGCGGTGACACGCCGCATTTTGAGTATATCGCCGCCGAGGTATCCAAAGGGATTTCCAAGATTGCCTTGGACAGCCACCTGCCGGTTATTTTCGGGGTCATCACCGCCGATACACTGGACCAGGCCATTGAGCGGGCCGGAACCAAAGCCGGCAACAAGGGCTGGGATGCCGCCCTAGCGGCGATTGAAATGGTGAACTTGTATCACCAGATCGACAAGATATGACCGGACGCAGGCGAGCGCGAGAGATGGTTCTCAAGGGATTGTACGCCTATGAGATATATCCCCGTGACGGAAACAAAATCCTTGATGATCTGGCCGCCGACAGCGGCTTGGATACGGACCATCTTCAGTTCGCCCGGCGTCTGATGGAAACGGTCATCGCCAATCTGGCTTTCATCGACACCGAGATCGCTCGACTCGCGGAGAATTGGGACTTGGATCGAATCGCGGTGATTGATCGAATTATACTGCGCATCGCGATCGCGGAGATTCATTTCATGCCAGACATTCCGGTCAAAGTGGCCATCAACGAGGCAATCGATTTGGCCAAAGAATACAGCACGCTGGAATCCAGTTCCTTTGTCAACGGCATATTGGATGCCGCTATCTCCGGACCTTCCCTCCCCGATCGTCAATAGAGAATTCCGCAACTGGATTATGAGGGCGGGAATGGTTGTGATTTCCCGCCCTTTTAATGCTGGACAGCCGCCGATTTTTGGTTATATTTTTAATTCTTTGGCAAAGGCGGCGAGCGTAAACGTGAGCGGAAGTGGAGTGTTCAGGTTGTGGATGATGGAACTGGCCGGTTCCGACCGGCTGCGGCGGGTGACGGCCGGGCTGGTCTTGGTCTTCACCTTTCTGGTCTATAACGCAACTAAGGCGCCGACGCTGTCATTTTGGGATTGCGGCGAATTTATTTCCTGCTCCTACGTTCTGGGCATTCCGCATCCTCCCGGCACGCCGCTGTTTATTCTGTTGGGTCGCTTGTTCTCGATGATCCCGTATCAGGCCGATATTTCGGCTCGGGTGAACATGCTCTCGGCCGTCTGCGGCGCCGTGTCGGCCATGCTTGCGTTTCTGGTTACGTTCCGTCTAATCCGCTTCTGGTGGCGGGAAGGAGAGTTCGCGGGATGGCGGCTGGCGTCAACCTATATCGGCGCGCTGGTCGGCACGATGATGTTCGCGTTTGGGAACACCCATTGGAATAATTGTGTCGAGACCGAGGTCTATACGCCGGCTATGCTGATGTTGATGATTATCATCTGGCTGGTCCTGCGATGGGTTGACAGGCGTCAGGATCTTCGCTCGGATGCCTATTTGATCCTGGCGGTTTTTGTCGCCTTCCTATCGACCGGCGTCCACATGACGACCTTTCTCTTTCTTCCCGCGCTCTTTCTCCTAGTCATCCTGGTTTCAGAGAGACATCGCCGGGATTTCCGGTTTTATGCGACAGGATTGTGCCTATTCTCGCTGGCGTACAAATTGGACCTGTTCCTCTTTGCCACGGCCCTGTGGCTGGTGGCCCTGGTCATCGGTACCATCGTCACCCGCCGGTATCTGTGGAAGCTGTCTCTGGCGTTGGTGCTGGCGGCAATCATGGGCTTTTCCTGCCAGCTGTACACCCCGATTCGAGCCAGGCAGAAACCGTCGATCAATCAGAATGACCCGGTGACCTACAAAGTCTTTAGGGACTTTTTTGAGCGCAAGCAGTATGGTGATCAGGAAATGATTGTCCGGGCCCTGACCAGGCGGGGAGAATGGGGTAACCAGTTCGGCCTGTTCAAGCGCATCGGCTTCTGGGGGTTTTTCAGCCAGCAGTATGGAATCAACGGTCGATACTTTGCTTTTCTGTTTGTCCTCGGCCTGCTGGGGCTGTTTGAGTTGGTTCGACGGCGGCAGGCCGTGGGCTGGCCGTTGGTGCTGATGAACTTGCTGGGGACGGTCTTTTTGGTTTGGTATATGAACTTCGCCGATGGGACGCATCAGAATCCGAACACCGGAGAGGGGCATATTGAAGTCCGCGACCGAGATTATTTCTTCACGCCCGGGTTTATCCTGTTCGGCATGGCGATCGGCATAGGATTAGCGGGCTTCCTGGAAACGGTACGGGAGACGTTAGCCGGACGGATGAAGTCCCTGCAAACCCCAATCATGTCAATCCTGGCGGTCCTCATCGTTCTGGGGGTGGCACCCTTGAGGGCTAACTACTTCTCTTGCGACCGCTCCCGCAACTTTGTCCCGTATGACTTTGCCTATAATATGTTGGTGTCGTGCGAGCCGAACGCCCTATTGATCAACGGCGGCGACAACGACACTTTCCCGATATGGTGCCTGCAGGAAGTTTATGGCCTTCGTCCCGATGTCACCGCCATCAATCTGTCGCTGGCCAACGGCGATTGGTACATTCGGCAGGTGCGCGACCAGATGGGCGTTCCGCTCCGATGGAGTGATGAGCAGATCAGCGGATTGCGTTACCGGATGACGTCCACCCGTCGCGTGCAGCGGATTCAGGATCAGGTATTCGACGAAATCCTGGCCGTCAATCAATGGCGGCGCCCCGTAAATATGTCGCTGACGATAACCGACGACTGCAAGCAGTACATGGGGCGGAGCATCGAGTCAAACCTGATGGTTCGCGGCCTGGTTTATAAGCTGGTTCCCGGGGAGCGGCCGGGATCGATAGATATACCGGCCAATCACGAATTATACTGGAATTGCTTCAAATTCCGCTATGTGGCCGACAGCACGGTCTATTTTGACGCTCGGGCAATGGATCTGATCGGAAATTATGCCACCGGTTTATTGCTGATGGCCGATTCCTTGCGGCGCGCGGGCGATTACGAGGGGGCGTCGGCTGAGGCCGAGCGCGCCATCGCGACGATTCCTAACGATTATTCATCATATGCTTTTCTCGCCCAGTTGTACGCCACCTTGGGACGCGGAGAGCGGATTCCGGGGCTGGTTGCTCGCGTTCCACACAGCCAGGCGGCCGAAATCTATTTCATCTGGGGATTGACCAGCCGGGAGAAAGGGGAACGGGAACTGGCCCGAAAGATTTTCAAAATAACGCTTGATTCGTTCCCGAACTTCTCCGACGCATTTAAAGAGTACACTCGTATCCTATATGAGAATAGGGAAATCGACCTGCTGCGCACGACCGTCGAGACGTGGCTGAAAAACAACCCGAATGACTACCAGGCGCGCCAACTGCTGCTTGATCTCAGCCGAGAGCGGCCCCTCCCGGCCGCCCTGCCGCCACCAGCCGGGTCATAAGGCATTCCGCGTGAAGATATTAGCGCTTAATTGGCAGGATCTGAAGAACCCGATGTCGGGCGGTGCCGAGGTGCATCTGGAGGAGTTGCTACGCCGCATCGCCGCCAAGGGGCATGAGGTCACCCTGTTGTGCTCGGGTTTTGCTGGCGGCCCGTCCGAGGAGATAGTTGAAGATATCCGAATTGTTCGGACCGGCAACCGGTACAACTTCAACCTGATTGCACCTTTTTATCTGCGGCGGCTGGTGAAGCGCGAACGGTACGATCTTTTCCTGGAGGATATCAATAAGATCCCATTTTACACGCCGCTTTACCTTCGCTTGCCGTCAATGATTATCATCCCACACCTGTTTTCGACAGCGGTGTTCGAGGAGATCAACTGGGTCCTGGGGAGCTATATATATCTGGCGGAGCGACCGCTAACGTGGGTCTATCGCCATAAGCGCTTTTGCGTCATCTCAGAGTCAACGGCCGTTGACCTCGTCTCGCGAGGGGTGCGCCGTGACAATGTCCGCGTGATTCACTGCGGCCTCGACCGCAGCTTGTACAACAACGACAATGGCTATCGGAAATTCGACTATCCCGCGATCTTGTATTTAGGGCGGATCAAGAAGTATAAGTCGATTCAGCATCTGATTGCCGCCTTCGCCATCGTCCGCCGGGCGGTGGTCGATGCCCGCTTGACGATTATCGGCGCCGGCGATTATTTGCCGGCTTTACAGGAACAGACCCGCGGCTTGGGTCTGGACGACGCCGTCGCATTCACCGGCTTTGTGTCCTCGGCGGCCAAGGTGGAATATCTCTGCCGTTCGCACGTGATGGTCTATCCGTCGCTGCGAGAAGGCTGGGGATTGACCAACATCGAGGCCAACAGCTGCGGCACGGCCGTGGTAGCCGCCGATTCGCCGGGACTGCGTGATTCGGTGCGCGACGGCACCAGCGGCCTGCTCTATGAATATGGAAACGTGGGGCAATTGGCAGAAAAAATCATGGCCCTGCTGTCAGATCCGGGGCGCCGTCTGGCGCTGGAGCAGGGGGGACGGCAATGGGCCGCCCAATTTGACTGGGATCTGGCGGCCGAGGAATTTCTTGACCTTTGCCTCGAGACAGCAGGTGCGCGATGACTTCCAAAGTCAAGAAGAGGCTGATGCAGGCGCTGGGGCTGGCGATTTCGGCGGCCATGCTGGTCTATTTATTCTACAAGATTGATATCGCTACCCTGGCGACGGCCCTGAAGAGGGCCAACTACTGGTGGCTTATACCCAATATTGTTCTCATTATGGTGACCATGATCTTCCGCGCCTATCGCTGGGAGCATATGATTCGACCGATTAAGAAGATATCATTTTCCCGGCTGTTTTCGATCACGATGATCGGTTTTATGGCCAACAACGTGTTGCCGTTTCGCCTGGGGGAGTTTGTCCGGGCCTATTCGTTGGCCAGCAAGGAGAAGGTGTCGAAATCGGCATCGCTGGCGACGATTTTTGTGGAGCGGATCGTCTTTGATTTGCTGGCTTTGCTGGCCATCTTCGGGATTGTCCTTTTGATTTCCCCGCTTATCATCAGCAGGGAAATCAAAATCGGCGCTATCGTGACGATCGTCACCGGCCTGGTGGGATTGATCCTGACGCTTTACCTGAGTACTCGAGGTCAGCGTGACAGCCGTATTCTCAAAGCGCTTCTGAGGTTGTTTCCCGGGCGGATGCGGCCTGCGATCGAACGGACGACGGCCCGTTTTGCCACCGGCATGGAATTCATGCGCGACTGGCGCCGGGTATTTTGGGTGACCTACCATACCTTCATGATCTGGGCGATCATGGGATTGTCCAATTATTTTGTCCTGCTGGCCTTTGGATGGTCGCACCTGCCTTTGGCGGCCTCGTTTGTTATTCTCGTGGTGGTCTCGATTCTCATCACCGTGCCGGCGTCGCCCGGCTTTGTGGGAGTGTATCACTATGGAACGGTGTTGTCGCTCGGATTTTACGGCATCGGCAAGGAAGCGGCGCTTTCCTGCGCCCTGGTCATGCACGCCACGCAGTATCTCGTGATAACGCTGGTTGGCTTCTATTATCTTCGCCGCGAGCATTTGTCGTTGAGACAGATTGAGGCCGAGGCGGGCAGCAATGAGTAGAGGGCTGAAAGTCATCTGCATTCTGCCGGCCTATAACGAAGCCGGCAAGATTGGAGACGTGGTCGCCAAAGTGTGCGCCACCGGCGAAGTCGATCAGGTGGTGGTGGTCGATGATGCCTCCGGCGATGGGACTTCCGCCGAGGCCACAGCGGCGGGGGCCGTGGTCATCCGCCACGAAATCAATCTGGGCGTTGGCGCAGCGATTCGCAGCGGCCTTGGGTACGGGCGGGAACGGGGATTTGACATCGCCGTCATTATGTCGGGCGATGATCAGCACGAGCCGACGGAACTGCCGCAGGTGTTAGCACCGCTACGGGCCGGCGCGGCCCAATTTGTTCAAGGATCGCGGCGATTAGCGGGAGGAAGGACGGTCAACGGCCCAGTTTTTCGGGAGGTAACGACGCGTATTTTTTCCTGGATTTTTACGATCCTGACAGCGCGACGGATTACAGATGGCACCAATGGTTTCAGAGCGTTTCTTCTGTCTGTGCTGGACGATACTGCGATCAGGCTCGATCAGAGCTGGCTGAATCGTTACGAACTGGAGCCGTATCTGCTCTATAAGGCGGTGCGGTCGCCGCGGGTGACCGTCTGTGAAGTCCCGATCACGGTCTATTATCATGGCTCGGCGCGACAGTATACGAAGATGAAGCCGGTCCGTGACTGGTGGCGCCTGGTCCGCCCGCTGATCTTTCTACGTTTTGGTTTGCGGAGATAGGAATATGACTGAGCTTGATTTCAAGGGAAAGCGGGTGCTGGTGACGGGCGGCGCCGGATTCGTCGGATCCAATCTGACCGAACGGGTGGTGCGCTGCGGGGGGAAAGTCACGGTGCTTGACGACCTCTATACCGGTTCCTTGGCCAATATCGATCCCGGCGTCGATTATGAGTTCGTGGAGGGATCGGTGACCGACGAGGCGTTGGTATCTCGACTGGTCAAGGAGGCAGATTACGCGGTGCATATGGCGGCGCGCAATATCATCGTGTCGACCAAGAATCCGCGCAACGACTTCGCCGTTAACATCGGGGGTACGATAAACGTTCTGATGGCGGCACGCGAGCATGGGGTGGAACGTCTGGTGTACACGTCGTCGGCCTCGGTCTACGGCAATCCCCGGATTATTCCGATCAGCGAGGATGAGCGAGCGCATACCTTTTCGCCGTATGCGGTTTCCAAATTGGCCGGGGAGAACTACTGCTACGCCTTCTACGAGACGTACGGCGTGCCGGCGGCCATGGTGCGCTACTCCAACGTGTATGGCCCCAAACAGGATCCGGCCAACCCTTATTGCGGCGTCATCGCTAAATTCATGCAAGCGATCGAGGGAGACCAGGCGCTCCAGGTGCACGGCGACGGTCAGCAAACGCGCGATTTTACCTATGTCGACGATGCCGTTGACGGTACCCTTTTGGCGCTGCTGTCGCCTAAATCCGAGGGGATCGTCTTCAATTTGGGGACTGGCACAGAGACAAAAATCGTCGATCTGATCGCAGTCTTGGCCCGATTGTTCGGCAAAGAAATTGTTCCCCAGCACGTCGATCGGCGCGACATCGACAATATTCGGCGTCGGGTACTGAACATCGAACGAATTCGCACCAGCCTGCGCTGGCAGCCGCAGATCGGCTTGGAGGACGGATTGCGCAGGACCCTGCAATGGTATCAGAACCGGAAAGGGTAAGCCTGGCCAGCCTGAACAGCCCGTCGAATCGCTGGCTGTGGATCGGCATCTTTCTGATCGCGCTGGTCGGTCGCTTGGTATTTTTGTCGGCCGCCAAGCAGCTTCCGGTCTTCTGGGACGCCCGAATCTACGCCTCGGCGGCGGTCGGCATTCTGGGATATCTCGATCGCGATGACTCCTTCGGCAAAGGATCCGGGACTGAAAATGATTTCGGGCAGTACTACCGGCGTTACTTGCGGGGAGAGGATATCGATTGGCTGTACTACCGGATGCCATCCCTCCCCGAATCGCAAAAATACCTGTTTTATTCAGGCCCGGTTTATCCGGCCATCATGGCGGCGATCTTCTGGTTTCCCTGGGCCAACGATTTTCAGGCCGTCCGCTGGTTCAATGCGGTGATCGACTCTCTATCGCTTGTTATCGTGTGCATGCTGGCCCATCTTCTATGGGGAAACAAGAGATTGACACTGACTACGGCGGCGGTGCAACTGCTCTATCTTCCACTTATCCTGACCTGCGGCATCCTGGCGCTGGAGACGATAACCTCTTTTCTTATTTCGGTTTTTCTTTTTCTGTTATATCTCTTCTTTCGCACGGAAAAACGCTGGCTCATGGCTGCGGCGGGAGCGGTCGGCGGCATACTCTTTCTGACCAAGCCAACGGCGGCGCTTTTAACCCTGCCGGCGTTGCTGTTTGGCGCTATCATATACATGAGGAGACGGCCATTCTTGGTCCGAACCTGGCTATGGTATCTGATTCCCTTTCTGTTTCTGGTTGTTCCATGGACGATTTTTGCCTCTCAGTATTATGGTCGTCTCGCGATTCGTGACCCCGATTACGCCACGGCCAATTTCCGATCATCGTCGGCCATTCAGGCGGAGGGATACGACCTTGATCTCAGCGACCCTGATTTTTGGACCTATTCGGTCGGGGGACAGATTGTCGAGCATCCTCTGGCGTACGGCAACCTCTTGCTCAAGAAGCTGATTCGGCTATGGTGGCAGCCCCATGACGAATTCTGGCAGGGGCCGCGATGGTTTGAGATACCGTTTCATCGCCTTCTGGTGGTGGCAGCTCTATTGGGATTGAGCACATTACCGTTTGTGGGACAACCATATCTACTTCTACCGCTGCTATCATTGCCTATTATACCGGTATTCATATTATCCTTCATGCCGTGCCGCGCTATAGTTTCAACGCCTTGCCGGCGATGTTTCTCCTGGTTCCGGCCTGCATGGCGGTTGTTTCATCCCGCCTAAAGGAATGGAAGCGATTATTCCGTTCGCTGCTACCGCCGGCCGTCATTATAGTCACGCTTCTGCTCCTGAATTCCAGATGGGGAACTGACATTCTCCGATTCCACCTGCCGCTCTTGGTACCGATGCTGGTAACGATTATCCTCCTGCTTGGATTGGGAGATATCTATGCCCGCACGATTTGTACGGCGCCGGCCCGCGTCAGATCCAGGCTGGTGTTGTGGCTGCCGTTTGTGCTTCTCTCGCTGACTTCGGCGACGGCTTGGTCGCGACCCGAATTACTGGAATGGTTTACTCCGTTGCACGATTCCGCCACCCGGTTAGTAACGGAGATACACCTCCCGCCGCGCATGATGGTGGCCCAGAATGAGTCCGCTCTGCTGGCTATCGACCTGGTTTCCGGCCCGACCCTGGATAGCGGTGTCATCGTTGACATCAATGGTGTCCGCCTTCGGTTTGTCGACGGCGAGCCGCCCCTGGACAAGAACTATTTCATCAAGGGGAGTTATAATGCTTTTGACCGCATTATGAATCTTGATCGGCGCCAGATGCGCTGGTACCGCACCTTCCCGATTTCGCCTGAGGAGCTAAACGCCATCCTGGCAACCAATCAGACCCTGACCATTACCCTATCGCTGGCAGACGGTGCGTCGGGCGGGGAGATCAGACTCTTCGGCAACCCCGTCGATGAGCGTTCACGTCAGGTCACGTTGCCCAGCTTTGCCCATACCTCCATTGAGAAGTTCAAGGAGTATGGCGATCGGCGCATATACGAGACTTATCGGCTGGAGTCGATCGCCGCTCACTCGTATATTCTTAAGAACGGCAATGAAATAGCCGACGATCTGTCATCGCTGCCGGGAACGCAAAGGGGTCGGTTCCGCGTGTACCTTATCGTACGAAGCCCTGATTTTTCGATTCATTACTTCTAATCGGCCCGATCGGGAATCGGCGATTCAATGCTTGACACTACGTTCCGGCCCCGATATTTTGGGGCAAGAATCGAGGAATATGACGGCGAAAAGAGTGATAATCATTGTCGCCTTGGCCGCTCTCTTGATCGGCGTGGCATATGTGCGGGCGCTATTTTCACACCAGGAATACGGCGGGACGATGCCGGCAAAGACCAGTGGCCGACCGGCCAAATTCCTCAGCCCGCGCGACGTCGCCTCCCTGCTAGATTCTGTCCGCTTGTATTGTATTGATTCTCTTAATCGTATTTACTACCCTCATGCGGGCGCCCAAGCGTCCGAAGCCGCGCCGCTCGGGGCCGAATCCCTGCGGCAGCAGATTCGTGTCCTGACCGAGAAGCTGGGACAATCCGACAGCCAGTTGGCCGATCTTCGGGACGGACAGGCGGAGCGGTTCGAGAAGCTTGTGGCTGCCTTCTATGCCAATGAAAGCTCGGCTTTGCCAAACGATTTGTCCAGCTACGAGCGGACGGTCTCAATCCGGGAAATCAAGACCAAGGCAATGAAATATTTCGACCTATCCTCCGATTCTCTTAACGAGATTCTGGCGAAACGAAAATAGGAGATGACCGGCGCGGGACCGCGATGGAGGGATACGCTCCCCGCCGGACCAGCCATGCCGAATGAACGCGAGGCCCACTTTGCGGAGGTAGCCGTAGATAGGCTTCTAATTGAGTCATTCGCTAATGAAGCCTCGGCCTACTTTCAGGATTTGGGGGCCCGGATACGTCTGCAGCGTTTGGATCGGTTTCGCGCCAGACTCAAATGGCATGTGGCTCGATCGCTGTCACCGCGGCAGAAACAGGTAATAACCATGTACCTGACAGGAAAAAAGCAGCGGGAGATCGCGGCGGCGCTCGGAATCACACAACAGGTGGTGAGCATTTACAAGAAGCGAGCAGTCAACAAGTTACGGGTCTTATTGATGACCTAGGTGTATGTGAAAAAACTATAAAATGGAAGAGGCCTGAATCTTAGGCTGGTAGTTACCCGCCTCTTTACTTGAGTAATTGGTGCCCCTCACCGTACCGCTGAGTAGATTGCATAGTCGTGAAAGGAGGCCAAGCTTATCTTGCAGTGCTCCCCCTTGTGAGACCGCCATACGTGAAATTCACCCATTCCGGGGAGAAGCGTCATGCCCAAGAGAAAAAAGGCAGTAAAGTACGCGCGCAGAGGGGAAAAGGACCTGTGGCATCCCTATGGGTTGCAGAGTCTGAGGGCGGACAAGTTTGTGCATGTGGCGAATCGAATTCTCTGCGGCAGATTTGCCCTGATCGACCTGAAGTGCCACCCTCCGGTTCAGAGTCAGGGATCCGGATAAGACAGTCATAGGTTTTCCTATATTCTTGTTCAGGGGGCAGGACGCGTCCGTTGTCTGACGCGCAGCAGAGGGTCTATTGTAGGGCTCCGGAGTATTCTTTGGGAGTCAAGAGCGAGTTTTTGGCCTATCCCATCCGATCCTAATCGTCATTCATCGAGCAACATTCATTTGCATTTTGCTGCCCGGCTATGGGCATGATTTATCCAGGCAAACGGCGCCAATGCCAACCGCCCCGCCGGGCGCGGGGCGGTTGATATTTCGTGATCACGGGACGCTTCCAGTGTCGGATTATTGCTGCTTCTCGGTGATGGAACGAACCGTGATGGAACCGTATTTCTCTGCTTGAGATTTCACTTCATCGGCCTTTCCCACCAGAACCAATCGATAATCGGCGTAGGGGAAGTACTTCTGGGCCATGGCCATGACCTGGGCGGCAGTGACACCCTTCATCCTCTCCTGGAAATCCTCATAGACCGATTTGTTATCATGGTACAGCCAGAGGTTTGAGAAGATCGCCGCCAGATCGTCGTTGGTTTCAAAGCCAAGCGGATATAAACCGTTCTGATAGTTGATCGCGCCGGCCAGCTCGGAATCGGGAACCCGCTCAGTCTGCATCCGTTTGGTCTCAGCGAGGATGATATCCACAACTTCACCGACGGTGGCGTTCTTGGTGAACGTGCTTATGTAGAACATGCCGCCGGGGCTGAAACGGTTGGATACACACCTGACGTTATAGGATAAACCGCGATTAACCCTGATTTCATTGACGAGGCGGGAGGTAAATGAACCGCCCAATATGGTCCGGGCCGCCTCGAAGGGGATATAATCGGGATTGCTTCGCGATAGACCGGGCAAACCGATACGGATCTGCGTCTGGGTGGCATCCTCTTTGTTCAGCAATAGCGTCTTCGCACCAGGAGTTGGTTGAAAGGGCGAATCAGCCGGCGGTGTCGCCGCCTGGCCTTTCCATTTCTTGAGGTATTTCTTCAACCATTCGGTGACAGTCTTCTGGTCGATATCGCCACAGATCACCAGCAGGCAGTTGTCCGGGGTGTACCATTTTTTGAAAAAATCCACCGCGTCTTGGCGGGTCAAACCGGCGACCGAAGACATCATTCCGATCGGCAGATGGGCATAGCGGCTGTCTTGCAGGATGGCCAGGCTTATATGCTCGCCGGCCACTGTCGCCGGATCGTCCATTTCGCCCTGGATATCGGCCATAAGGCGAGTCTTGATCTTGTCGACCTCCTCCTGGGCAAAGCGGGAATCGGCCAGGACGTCGCCGATAACCTCGAATCCCTTGGCGCCATATT
>CAZPEV010000023.1:0-3392 GCA_964585635.1 uncultured Ignavibacteriales bacterium | reverse complement strand
CGCCCGGTCGCGCTCGCAAAAAATAGATAGGCTGCCGCCGCCAAAGGCCACCTCGGCGGCAATCTGCTTATCGTTCCGTGTTGTCGTTCCACGCATGAGCATTTCATTGCAAAGGTTCGCCACGCCTTCTTTGCCGACCGGATCCAGAGCGGCTCCGGCGCGGAACGTCATGCGAATAGAAAAGAGGGGCAAATTGTGGCGCTCGACGATCCTGACGGTCAAGCCGTTGTCCAGACGGATATCCGTGGTCGGGGGAAGGTTAATCTTGGCGCTTGTCATACCTACCAGCAGCAGGCAAACCAGGGCGGCACAGAAAAGTTTCCTCACAGGGCACCTCCTTCCGGAATCAAAACCGCAGTGGTGGAGTTGGCGCGGGTAAAGTACCGGGCGGCGGCTTCTTTGACCTCCTGCGCCGTCACCTTGCGAATACTCTCGACATACTGGTACATGATCTTCCAGTCGCCGTAAAACGTTTCATAGAATCCGATCTTGCGAGCGGTGCCGTTATTGGTTTTGTATCCCTTATAGAAATCAGCAATAAGGCTATTCTTGGCTCGATTCAATTCCTCATCGGTTGGCCCGGCGACGACGAAGTTCGTCAGGACGGAATCAAACGCCTGCTCCAGGCGTTGATAATCAATCCCCGGCACGCCGGCGACGTAGAAGTAGAAGAGAAAAGGATCGAATGCAATCTCGAAGCCCCCATAGACACCGATCGAAATCTGCAGATCGTTGACCAGCGTCTGGTACAGTCGGCACGATTCACCGGAGGCTAAAATCTGTTGGACTACATCCAGGGCGAAGCGGTCGGGGCTATCTTTGTCGCCGATATGATAGCCGCGCGTGAAGTGGGGGTACTGGGTCTGCTTCTCGATGAGGACCCGCCTCGGACCGCGCTGCACCGGCTCATCCGGAACCACCTTGGCTGGCAGCGGACCGCTGGGAATAGCCTTGAAGTACTTGGTCATCAGCTGCATGGCTTGGTCGGCGTTGAAATCGCCGACGATGACCACGGTGGCGTTGTTCGGGGCGTAATAGGTCTTGAAGTAGTTGACACAGTCTTCGCGCGTGATATTGTTTAGATCGGCCATCCAACCGATTACCGGCCAACTGTACGGATGGGCCATGAAAGCCGCAGCAAACAGCTCCTCGGAAATCAATCCGGCGTTGTCGTTGTCGGTCGACACTAATCGTTCTTCCTTAACCACGCCGAGTTCCGATTTTAGCACATCTGGATCGAAGGCGAGATATCCCATCCGGTCCGATTCCAGATCGCAGACCAGCTCCAGAATACTGGATGAGAAATCCTCGTAATAGTCGGTGACATTGTTCGAGGTGGAGGCGTTGGAGTATCCGCCGTTGGATTCGAGCATCAGATCGAACATTTTCGGGCCGTATTTCTTGGCGCCGTTGAACATCATATGCTCGTGAACATGACTGATTCCGGTGATCCCGGGTCGCTCATTGCGCGATCCGACCTTGAAAAAGGTATAATAAGTGATCACCGGGGCCGAATGATTTTCGAGCACCAGAATTTTAAGGCCGTTATCGAGTTGAAACTCCTTGACATCGAGCTTGAACTCGGCGGCGCCGAGGCCGGTACTCAACAGGAGAAAACCAGCCGCGATCAGCAAAAAGGTTCGGGGAATCACGCGCAGACCTCCTTGATCAAAATATCCATGCTTCCGGGTTTCCGACACGTTAGCGTACGAGTACATCTGCCGTAAGTTACGTCGATTTTCATTGACGGCGCAATGAGAATTTCGTATATGCTATTCCTGCCCCGGTCCGGCCCGGCGGCAGGTGACGCAAGCGCCAAATGAGACCGGAACGGGAAAGCAATGGAAACCAATCGGACCTTCGATGGTATAACCAGCACCATATGAGACACTGGATCACGCAAATCATCGTTCTTCTGATCATTTCGACGATTCTATCGTTGGCAGTCAACGCCATCCGGGATAATGGTATCGGGCTGGTCGGAAAGTGGCCGTCGGGCTTCTCCGGCAAAGATCCGGTGGTTCCGCCATCGGCCGGCGCGGGAGACCCACCCTTTATCACTCGCGACGGAGCCGCCGCCCTGTACCAATCAGGACAGGTCATCTTTGTTGACGCCCGGCCGCCGGAGGACTATGCCCTGGCACATATCGCCCGGTCCATCAATATTCCCTATGATTACCTCGATCAAAACTGGGAGAGGGTCATTGATTCTCTTGACCATGATCGTGAGTATGTCATTTACTGTAGCGGCGATGAATGCGAATCCTCGCTCCTGCTGGGCCGCCACCTCAAGGATCGGGGTTTCAGCAGCCTGTATGTGTTTTACGGCGGCTGGCGGGAATGGCAGGAAAGCGGCCTGCCGGTGAGTGGCGGTCAAACGGGTGACCGGGAGAAGAAGAGATGAGGCGGATCATCTCCAACGATTACGTTACGATGCTTCTGCGACTCTTTTTTGGCGGCTTGTTCATCTATGCCTCGCTCGATAAAGTCGCCAGCCCCGAGCAGTTCGCGCGGATCGTCTTCAATTACCATATCCTGCCCGGATCGTTGGTCAATATTTTCGCCCTCATTTTGCCATTCACCGAACTGATCGCCGGCGTCGGCGTCATCATCGGCTTTCTCTATCGAGGCAGCCGCGACTATTTGATGCTGTTGATGATGGTCTTTATCGTGGCCATCGGTATCAACTTGGTACGGGGCGTGGATCTGGAGTGCGGTTGTTTTACGGTCAGTTCCAGCGCCAAATCGGCGGGGTTGCAGCTCATTGCGCGGGACCTGCTGTA
The DNA here is from genome assembly GCA_964585635.1 of uncultured Ignavibacteriales bacterium. Classification (GTDB taxonomy): domain Bacteria; phylum Zixibacteria; class MSB-5A5; order GN15; family JAAZOE01; genus CAZPEV01. Next base: position 609 of record CAZPEV010000023.1, on the reverse strand, counting down.
CATTATTCCCGGTCTTGTTCTGTTGGCCTCCCGCAGCCGGCGATGGATGCTGGATCAATTGTTTTTCTGAAGCCTGCTAGTCAAGAATCTTCGGCGTAATAAGAATCAGCAAATCGGTCGTCGCGGCTTCATTCGTGCGATGAGTGAAGAGCCCGCCCAGAATCGGAAGCGATCCTAGGAAGAATACTCTGTCCTGTTTCTCGATGGTCGTTTCCTTCAGCAGCCCGCCCATGACCAGCGTTTCGCCGTTTCGCACCGTCACGTTGGTGGTGATCGACCGCTGCGATGTTATCGGCTTTTGGTTGTTGGTCGGGCCGGCGTACCCGATGATCTCCTCCACCACCGGATTTACGTTCATCGTGATCGTGGAGTCATCGTTGATGCGCGGGGTGACCCGAAGCGAGATGCCGATTTCCTTATCCTGAAAGGTGACGATGTCCTGGATGACGGCCCCCTCCGAAAAACGATTGATGGTCTGAATGGGCACGATCGTGATGGCATCGATGGCTGCGGTTTCGTTGTCCAGAGTCGTCAGACGGGGGTTGGATAATAGCTTGGAATTATTGCGCTGCTGTAGAAAATCCAGGAAGATTTAGACCAGGTGGGACG
>CAZPEV010000022.1:0-27133 GCA_964585635.1 uncultured Ignavibacteriales bacterium | reverse complement strand
TTCTGTTATATAATGCAGCTGGCTGAAATTGCCCTATCCAAGGAGGGTCTATGTGGGTTGTCCGGGCACTGGTGGTGATTGCCCTAGTCGCCATTATTCTTGGTTTTTCGGTGTATAATGCCGGAGAACGAGTGGCGGTCAATATCATCAACACCCGCTATATCAATGTTCCCCTGATAATCGTCGCCTATTGGGCCTTCATTTTTGGGATGCTGGTGTCGTTCATTCTGTTTGCCACTGTCTATTTTCGACAAATGGGCGACATCCGCCGGCATAAGCGAGCGGCCGAGGCGCTCGGCAACGAAATCGCCGCTCTGCGCAATCGATCGGTGGAGGAGGCGGCCGATAAATTCATCCTCTCCGGCAAGGACGAGGCCAAATGAGCGAAGCGCTATTCGTGATCATCTTGGCGGCGATGGCCTTGGGCGGCACCTTCATGTACCTTTCCCGCCGGGGACAGATTCAGCCGCAGAAACCTGACCCGACTCAGTATGTCGAGGGTCTCAAGGCGGTCCTGCGCGGTCAGGACGAACAAGCTTTCATCAAGCTGAAGGAGGCCGTCAGCCTCGACACCAATAATGTCGACGCCTATATCCGGATGGGCAACATTCTTCGTCGCGGCAAGAAACCGGAGCAGGCGCTGCAGATTCATCGCGACCTGACTTTCAGGCAGAACCTTCCCGGAGATGTCAAGCAGGAAATCCTGATTGCCTTGTACCATGACTTCATGGAATTGAAGGACGAATCCTCTGCCCTCAAGGCGATCGGCGAGGTGTTGGAGAGGAATGCCAGCGACCGCTTTGCTCTTAGCGCCCGCCTCCGCGCGCATGAAAAGGCGGGGGAATGGAAAGAGGCTGCTGCCGTTCGGCGGCGGTTGGACAAGCTTGATGGTCAGGATTCAGGTCATATGCTGGCCCTTTATAAATTGTTCGAGGGGGATGACTTGAATCGGCAGAATGACCGGCATCGCGCCCGGCTGTTTTACAAGGAGGCGATTCATCTTGACAAAGCGTGTCTGGCGGCATATCTGGCCATCGGTGACAGCTACTATACCGAAAATCGTCTCGAGGACGCCTTGCGCTACTGGACCAAGGTGATTACACTAAAGCCGGATCTGGGTCAACTGGTGTTCGATAGGCTTAAAAAAGGATTTTTTGAGGTCGGTCGTTATGGAGAATACGCTGATGCCCTGACGGGGCTTCTGCAGGCCTGCCCGGATCACCTGACGGCCCGGTTGGAGTTGGCCTATTTCCTCGAGAAAAAGGGAGAGATGGACGCGGCCCGCGATCATTATACGACGGCGCTGGACAATCACACCGATTCCATGCTGGCCAAGTTAGGGCTGTACCGGTTGAACCGGGCGCTGGGAAAGCGCGAGGCGGCCGATGGGATCTTTAAACAGATCATGAAAATGGCGGCGCGTAAGGAGACCGGGCGATACCACTGCCGAAGCTGCGGCCTCGAGACAGAGACTATCGCCTGGCAATGTCCCCGCTGCAAAGCGGTTGATTCATTCGATTCAGTCAAGTCATGAAATGGATTCCAATCGTCCTGATGGTCCTGGCGCCGGGGGCGCTAGCGGCCGATGATCGGCTTTCCCGCATCTATGTGTCCTACCAGCGGGGTGATATTTCTGAGGCCGAAACGGAATTTCGTCAGTTGCCCATAGGCGGGCAGGATGACGGTGACTATCTCTTTCTGTCGGCGCTATTTGAGTCGCGCGGGTCAATTGTCAGAGATGGGCTGGAAACCGCCATTCGCATGCGCATCGATGATCAATACCGGGAGGCCGCGACCTTCCACCTGCTCCAGTTGCTCGAGGCTCAGGGCGATGCCGCCGGCGTCCTGACGTTGGGGGAGAAGTTTCTCCGAGAGCGGCAGAAGAGTCCCTATCGAGAGCGGGTGCTGGCGATGCTGGCGGCCCACGGCGCGGGGAAAGCGTCAGATCAATATGTGGACCTCCTCCTGCAGGAATATCCGGATACATATTATGGCCAGTTCGCCCGTCTGCTCCGGGCCGAAAGGGAGTACCGTCGCGGAATGGTAAAAGATGCGACCGCCTTGTGTCACCAAGTCACGGCCGCGGCCGATGACAACTTATCCCCGGTCGGTCTGATACTGTTGGCCAGGATGGCGCTGGAAAGCGGCGAAGCCGAACGGGCGCTGCTTCAATATAACCTGTTGCGGGAGGAGTCTCCCCAGGCCATCGGACAAGAGGATTTGACCGAAGCATTGGGGCGGCTTTCGGAACAGAAATCGGCCCAGGAATCGGTGGAGAAACTCAAGGACATTGCCTATTCGGTTCAGGTCGGTGTCTTTGCGCAAAAAGACAACGCCCGGAAGATGGCCGAGAGATTCAAGAGTTATGGATTCCCAGTGGAGATCGTGCCGCGCCTGATTTCCGACAAGACCTATCAGGTGGTTTTGGTGGGGCGGTTTGCGGTCGAGAACGAGGCTCAGGCGGCCCGCCGGAAGTTGGAGCGCGGGGAGAATCAGGTTTTCAAAGTAGTGGTCAGCGATGACAGGTAGCGACCAAACGCCAATGATGCGGCAATACCTCCGGTTCAAGTCCCAGTATCCTGACAAGATTCTCTTCTTTCGTATGGGCGATTTCTACGAAATGTTCGGCGACGACGCCGTCGAGGCGGCGCCGATACTGGGTATCACCTTGACCAGCCGATCGGTCGATAAGGGTTCGGCCGTTCCCCTATGCGGCATTCCCTATCATGCCGTGGACAAGTACCTTCCGCGCCTCATCGAGGTGGGGAAGAAGGTTGTCATCTGCGAACAGGTCGAAGACCCAAAACATGCCAAGGGAATCGTCAAACGGGACGTGGTCGAAATCGTCACTCCGGGGACAGCCACGCTGGAAACATCGCTGGATCCGTCACACAACGCCTACTTGGCGGCCGTCTGCGGTGACCGCAAACGGATGGGGATGGCGTTATTGGATTTATCCACAGGCGAGTTTTTCGTGGCTGAGAATGATGGGGAGGCCGTCGGCAATCATCTGCAACTGGTCGCGCCACGGGAGCTGCTGTATCCGGCCGACCGTCAGTCGGCGACCGCCGATGCTCTGGCGCCGATTAGACAGATAATCGCTCATTTGACGCCCCTGGATGAGATCTACTTCGATACCCGTTTGGCGCGGGAACAGCTGTGCCGATTCTTTTCGGTCACCACGCTGGATGGTTTTGGCGTGGCGGGGATGCCTCTGGCTGTGGCGGCCGCCGGCGCCATTTTCCGATACCTCAGGGATAATAAACAGGATCGTCTGCGACATATCACCGGAATTAGGGTTGCCCAGGCCGAAAACCGGATGCTGTTGGATGCGGCCACGGTGCGGAATCTGGAGCTGTTTATCAACCTCTTCGCCAGTGAGGAGAAGCATTCGCTTTTCTGGGCGATCAATCGCACCGGTTCGGCCGCCGGCGCTCGCCGCCTGCGGCGGTCGCTAGCGGCGCCGTACATTGATAAAGCCACAATCGATCTGCGCCTGGATGCGGTGGCGGAATTGGCCGGAGGCGACGAATTGTCGGCACACCTTCGGGAATTGTTTAAGCTGTTGCCGGATGTTGAGCGATTGGTCGGCCGCTTGGGAATGGGGAAGGCCGGTCCGCGGACGCTTCTAGCACTGCGCGATGGAATCGTCGCCGCCCGGAGGGTCAAGGGCTGGCTGGTCGATTGCCGGGCATCGCTTTTGCGGCAGATATTTGCCGCCCTGCCCGACCTCGATACCACCGCCGAGGCCATCGGTCGGGCTATTAAAGAGGATGCCCCCTTGGCGGTCACCAATGGCGGCATTATTAATGAGGGATATTCATCCGACCTGGATAGTCTCAACGGCTCGATAAAGGATGCCCGCGTCTACATCGCCGGCTTGGCGGTGGCCGAGCGACAGCGGACCGGCATACCATCGCTGAAGGTCGGATTCAATAAGGTGTTCGGCTATTATATCGAAGTAACCAGACCGCACGCGGATAAGGTTCCCTCACACTACATTCGCAAACAGACGCTGGTAAACGCCGAGCGCTATATTACCGAGCAGATGAAGGAAAAGGAAAGCCTGATTCTGGACGCCGAGGAACGGATCAATAGGCTGGAGGAGGAACTCTTCGAACAACTGGCGGATAAGATCGCCGCCGATTTACCGCAGTTGCTCAGCCTGGCCGACCTCCTGGCGGAACTGGATCTTATTAATGGTTTCGCCGTGCTGGCCTCGCAGGAGCGGTATGTCAGGCCGGTCATCACCGACGACCGATCGATGGCGATCGTGCAAGGACGACATCCGGTCATCAGCCAGATCCTCGGCCCCGGGAATTTCGTCGCCAACGACCTGATGCTCAACGAAACCGACATGACAATGATTATCCTGACCGGGCCAAACATGTCTGGCAAATCAACTTGGCTGAGGCAGGCCGGACTGATCGTCATCATGGCGCAAATGGGATCGTTTGTCCCAGCTGAATCGGCCGCACTGGGCGTTGTCGATCGGGTATTCACGCGGGTCGGCGCCACCGACAGCCTCACCCGAGGTCAGTCGACCTTTCTGGTCGAGATGATCGAAACGGCCAATATCCTGCACAATATGACCGACCGGTCGCTTCTGCTTCTGGATGAAGTCGGCCGCGGAACCTCGACCTTCGACGGGCTTTCGGTGGCCTGGGCTGTAGCAGAAACGATTTACCATCATGCCAAAGGCGCGCCGCGTACCTTGTTTGCCACTCATTATCATGAGATGACCGGTCTGGCCGGGATATACCCGCGCACGAAAAATTTCCAGGTGACGGTCAAAAAATGGGGACAAGAGGTGATCTTTCTGCATCAGGTCGCGCCGGGCGGATGCGATGATTCCTATGGCATCGAAGTGGCCCGGCTGGCCGGACTGCCCAAGGATACGATCAAACGGGCGCGGGAGGTCCTGCGCCTGCTGGAATCGGGTCGCTTCGCCAAATCGGAGTTGGCGCGGGGCGTGCATGTCCGGCTTAATCAGCCATCCTTCTTTGACGGTGCAACGACGGAAATCTCGTCTGTGCTCGAGCAACAACTGCGAGACCTGACGATCGAAACGATCACGCCGCTTCAGGCGCTTGATATACTGTCGGGATTGAAGAAGAGTGTCGAAACAGACTGACTTTCAGGATGGCCGTTTTGCCCGGCCGATCCGTCAGCTCGATCGGGTCTTGATCAACAAGATTGCGGCCGGTGAGGTGATTGAACGGCCGGCCTCAGTGGTCAAGGAACTGGTCGAAAATTCTTTCGACGCCGGAGCCACAGCGGTCGATATTATCGCCCGAAAAGCCGGCATGACCTTCATCTCGGTGGCTGACAATGGTTGCGGCATCCCTTCGGATCAGATCAGGCTGGCGTTTAGCCGGCACGCGACGTCGAAGATCGAGAACCTTGATGAATTGTTTGCCATTCAGTCGTTCGGCTTTCGCGGCGAGGCCTTGCCATCGATCGCTTCTGTTTCACATCTGGCCATGACCACTCGTCATTTTTCGCAAAACGGTGCGACTCATGTCGTCTGCGAGGGAGGCAAGGAAATCCAGTCCGCTCCGACATCCGCCCCGGTGGGAACGAAAATCGAAGTCTCACACCTGTTCTTCAATACCCCGGCGCGGCGAAAATTCCTGAAGGCGGAAACCACCGAATCGCGCCAGATCATCCGCGTGGCCGAACGGATGGCGCTGGGCCGGCCATCGGTAGCGATGAAGCTGAGTCTGAATGAGCGGGAGGCGTTTAGTCTCCCGACCCTGCAGCCGCTGGCGGATCGGCTGGCGATGCTGTTCGGTGTAAAAAGGGAGAGCCTTGTCGAATATGACGTTGAGCTGGGCGGCGTGTCATATAATGTCTATTTGGCCCATCCGGAACAGGCGCGCCATGACCGAACGCGGATATGCCTTTTCATCAACGGCCGTTCGGTGGCCTCCTCGTCAATCATTCACGCCGTTACCAGCGGCTATGGCGAGTTTTTGCCGGCCGGCCGGTTTCCGCTGGCGTGCGTCTACATTACTCTTGATCCGGCCCTCCTCGACGTCAACGTGCATCCGACCAAGGCCGAGGTTCGTCTGTCGGATGAAAATGCCATTCATGACAACCTCTACCGAATCGTGAAGAAGGCGTTGCGCGATTGGCGACTGGTGCCATCGGCCGGCGCGTCGTCGCCGAACTCACGGCCGTCAGCCCCCTTCCGTCCCGGGTCCGGAAATCCGCCGCCGCTGCGCATGCCATTGTTATCACCGGGGCGAACCGATTCATTTTTCACGAAAGTCAATAAGCCGGTCGAGCCGCCAGCGGAGAGCAGGATATTATCGTTTCGAGAGCAGGTCGAGTCTAGCTGCGATCCGGGCCGGCCACCGGCGGAGACTGCACCCGACGCGGGAATACCGGCTGACGGTGTCATTTCCGATGACATCATCCTTCTGGGAAAGGTCGGCCGCGCCTATCTTCTCATGACAATCGGGGGGGAGTTATACATCGCCGACCAGCACGCGGCCCATGAGCGGGTGCTGTATGAAGACGCACTGCGTCAAGTGGAGCGGGAAGGGTCGGCCTGTCAAAAGCTGTTGTTTCCAGAAACGGTGGAATTGTCATCCGAGGAATTCCTGACGTTCGAAGGATGTCTTCAGCTTCTGACGCGCCTGGGATTCGACGCTGGACCCTTTGGTCAAAACTCGGTCATTATCCAGGGTATCCCGCCTGTTTTTGGCGATCATAACCCGGGGCAAGTGATGCGCACCCTCCTTGACGATATCATGCAGTCGAGTCAGGCGGGGGGGGAGTTGACGAAGGCGGTGGCGCAATCATTGGCTTGCCGTGCGGCAGTTATGGCCGGCGATCGACTCTCTCCAGAGGAGGCGGTCAATCTGATGCGCAGTCTTCTGGCCAGTAATAACCCCTATTGCTGTCCCCACGGCCGTCCCACGTTTATCAAGATCAGCCAAGAGGAACTGGATGATCGCTTCGGCCGAACCTGATACTACAGCCCCCAAAATCCCGGTGGTCATCATCAGCGGACCGACCGGATCCGGAAAATCTGCCTTAGCCATCGCCCTGGCTCATCAAATCGACGGAGAGGTTATTTCGGCCGATTCCCGCCAGATTTTCAGACAACTCAAAATCGGCACCGCTCGATTGGATGAAGTGGAATGGCAAGGGATTCCACATCATTTGACCGGGATAGTTGATCTTGACCAACGCTTCACTGCTTTCGATTTTGCGCAGCAGGCGAAAATCATTGCCAAACAAGTAGATGCGAGGCGAAGGCGGGTGATTGTCTGCGGCGGGACTGGCCTTTACCTGCGGGCGTTGGTCGACGGCATCTTCGAAATACCTGATGAAGATATGACCTACCGCCACGAGCTTATTGATCTGGCGGCCCGAGAGGGCGCGATCTTTCTGCATCGGATGCTGAGCGAAGTCGATCCGGATGAGGCAGCCCAAGTACATCCCCATAATACAATTCGCGTTATACGAGCCCTGGAGATCTTTCGTCTTACCGGTAAACCAAAGAGCGCCTGGAAAGGACTCACCGGTGAGGGGGAACGGCCCTTTCGGTTCAGGCATCTAATTCTTATGCCGGAGCGGATGCTTCTTTACCAAGCCCTAGACCAGCGGGTAGACCGAATGATTGCCTTGGGACTCGTGAATGAAGCCAGAGCAGTGTATGAGTCACGCTATAAGGGAGCGCTTTGTCGCTGCAAGGTGGTCGGTTATGCCGAACTGATCGATCATTTTGAGGGGCTCCATTCGATCGAGGAAGCGGTGGCGATGATCATGCAGAACACCCGTCGGTTTGCCAAGCGACAATATACTTGGTTTCGACCAATCAAGCACGCCAAGGTCATGCCGTGTTTTGGAACCGAGGCCAGGGATATCTGTTTCCATGTCGCCAGCCGCTTCTTGGACGGATTGGGTGATGATTAAAAATACTTGACAGGTGTTTTTGGAAATCATATATACCAAGGGCTTAGACGGATTTTATTGTAAAGCAGGTGTTGGGGACTACCGATATATTGATTGGTGCGTTTTAATCTTAAGCTGGCGGGGATCGTCTTGAGAAGAAGACTATTATTTGCTGTTTCGATGATTGTCTTGGCTGCCACCGTGCTGGGTAACAATCCCGACGAGGGAATCTCCAGGCCGACTCCAGTGAACCTGCAACTTAATGAAAATGATGGCGTTAGCGCTGGTTCGGGACAGACATCGACAGACGAAAACTTCTCCGTTGATTCTGCCTACGCCGTGGATGATGACTACTGGCGCGGCATACGGCTGGCTGAAGAGTATTTCTCTCAAGGGGTTGCGGCCAATCAAGAGGCTTCCTGGGAGGAAGCTCAATATTACCTCGAAAGGGCATTGGCGGTAATGGCCGACCTGGATGTCGATACGGCCAGCGCCAGCGCTGAAGCCAAACGATATGCTCAACTTTTGAACGAAATCGTTGCCGACTACCGATTGACCCTCTTATCCCTGGGATCCTTGCCGGAGGACGCCTCTCCCTCGGCGTTTCTCGAGAAGTTCTCCAGCATGACCACCTTTCCCGGCGATTCCACTATCCTGAATGTCCCTGGCGAAGAAGTAGGGGTGACCTATAACGTTCCGATCGTAATGAATGAAAAGGTCAAGAAATCGATCATTTACTTTCAGACGGTTGCCCGCGACGCCTTTGAGCGATATCTGGCCAGATCAGGGAAATATATACCGCTCATGACTCAAATCCTTAAACAGTATGACATTCCGAGCGACATTGTCTATCTGCCGTTGATTGAATCGGGATTTAACTGCAAGGCCTACTCCTGGGCGCGAGCCAGCGGACCCTGGCAGTTCATCGCCTCTACCGGCAAATTGTACGGCCTTCGGCGAAACTGGTGGTATGACGAGCGCCGAGATTTCGTCAAATCGACCCATTCGGCTGCCCGATTCTTGAAGTACCTATACCAGCAGTTTGGAAGCTGGGAGCTGGCGCTGGCGGCTTATAATGGTGGACCAGGGAGAATCCAGCGGACAATTGAACGGCAAAACACGACCAATTTTTGGGATATGGATCTTCGTCAGCAAACCGAAGATTATGTGCCATTCTATATGGCTGCGACCATTATTGCCAAGAATCCGGAGAAATACGGATTCAGAATTAACTATGATGACCCGCTTGCGTTTGATGTCGTCGAAGTGAACAAGTCCTTGTCTCTCAAAACGGTGGCCAAGCTAACCGGGGCAACGGTCGATGATATCAAGGAACTGAATCCGGAGCTTCTGCGTGAGGTTACTCCGCCACAGACGAAGAACTATAGGTTGCGCGTTCCCTCCGGGAGCAGGACGCGGTTTTTGGCTGCCCTGCCGGATGCCACGGCGATGCCGGAATCGAATATGGTTCGTCATACGATCGGGAAAGGGGAGACCGTCTCCACGATTGCCAGCAAATACGGCGTGTCGCAGTATGCGATATTGGAGGCGAATAACCTGGGCAAGAAGGCCCGTCTGATAGCCGGCAAAAGCTTGATAATTCCGGTGCCGTCGGTCGACGAAATTGCTGAAGGGCCGGCTCCGGCCGAGCGTCAAACCAGCGGTGACCATAGCTACGTGGTACAGGCCGGGGACAATCTGACCGAGATTGCCCAGTCCTTCCACACTTCTCCGGAGGCCTTGCGCGGCTTGAATTACCTGGGCTCATCGAGCCGAATCTATGTCGGCCAGGTGCTGCGACTGCCGGGCGGGGGGGCTGCCGATAAGCCTCGGGTGCGCCCCGAGTCGAAGGACAAGGCTCCGGCCAAGGAAACCACGATGTATGTGGTCAAGGATGGCGATACGCTGTGGGATATCGCGCGCCAGCTGGGAACATCGACCGCGACACTCAGGCGGTTGAATGGATTGTCGCGATCAGCGCGGCTCTTTGTTGGTCAGAAACTATTGGTGGCCGGGACCGATCTGTTGTCGTCGACGGCGAACCATATTATCTACATTGTCAAACGGGGCGACACTTTACAGGATATCGCCCGAGCCTTTGGCACCACCGTCCAGGCAATCATGCAGCTCAACAATATAGAAAGCGCGAGTGATCTCGATATCGGCACCCGATTGAAGATCCAGAAGCGTTAGGTGAAAAGGTGAAGCGTAGAACGGCGGTAATCGCTATTGTAGCGGCAGCCTCATGCCTGATCCTCGGTTTCTTCTCCCTGTTGTTTATCGCTAGTATGGTCGATCAATCCGGCGTAACGTTTAGCGGATTTGGATCCAAGGTGGCGGTGATCGACCTCGTCGGGGAGATCGATAGTTCGCAGGATTTTATCCGTCAGCTGAAGAGATGGAACAAGGATCACTCGGTCAAGGCGATCGTGATTCATATCGACTCGCCGGGCGGGGCGGTGGCACCCTCGCAGGAAATGTATGAAGAAATCATGAAGGTTCGTGAAGGAGGGAAGATCGTCATTGCCTCCTTTGGCTCGGTGGCCGCTTCCGGGGGATATTATGTCGGTTGTGCCGCCGACAAGATCGTGGCCAATCCCGGCACCCTGACCGGCTCGATCGGTGTGGTTTTGTCTTTTCCGACCGTCAAGCGACTGATGGATAAGATCGGCATCGGCTGGGAGACGGTCAAGTCGGGCGACCTGAAGGACGTTGGCTCCTTTTCTCGCTCGATGACCCCGGAGGACGAGCGGATGCTGAGGGCCGTAATCGGGGATACCTATCAGCAGTTCGTCGAGGCGATTGCGGAGGCCCGTAATCGTCCCAAAGAAGAGATTTATCCTCTAGCCGATGGGTCGATTTTTACTGGGCGGCAAGCCTGCAACTTCGGCCTGGTAGATACCCTGGGCTCGTTTGAGGATGCCATCAGGATAGCCGGGGAGATGGCGGGCATTGGTCCGGAACCGGACGTGGTTCGGGAAAGGAAACGGGAGCCCGGATTTCTAGATTACCTGGCCGGTGGGATGAAATTTATGGAGAAGGTGTCCAAGCTGGAAACGACTGGACCGGCCTTAATGTACTTGTATAAGTAGGAAGCCCGGCCAGGGATGGCGCGGAAGCAGGGGATGCCATAGAACGTTTGTTTCAAACAATAAAAGTAGTTGCGCTGAAGGTGAGGAAATCGTATGTTGGCAAAATCATTGGATGACGGATACTTTGGGAGGAGGCAAAGATGACCAAGGCCGATCTGGTCGAAAAGGTAGCTGAAAAGACCGGGCTGACTCGAACTGATGTTGCCGTGGTGGTCGACAACTTCCTGGCCACAGTGAAGAAGTCGCTGGAAGCGGGGCATAATATTGAAATACGCGGTTTCGGGACGTTCAAAATCAAACTCAGAAAATCGCGGAAGGCGAGAAATCCCCGCACCGGTGACGTTGTTCCGGTTCCCGATCGTAAGGTTCCGGTTTTCAAACCCTCCAATGAGTTCAAGAACCTGATAACGAAACTCCCGATCTGAGCGGCATCGGCGTGGATGAATATGGAGGATGAATGCCCAGCGGTAAGAAGCGAAAACGGCAGAAGATCAAAACTCACAAGCGCAAGAAACGGAGACGCGCCAATCGTCACAAGAAGAAAAAAGTCTGACGCCGATCACGTCTGACATAAATCATGTTCGAGGAGGGCATCGTCCCTCCTCGATACCTGAATAATCTTCCATTTCCGCCCGGATAAAAACTCCGGTTTTTTTATTTTCCGCCGGTAGGCCATTTCCATCACACTCCAAACCTGTTCACATTTAAGCGATTGTGACGACCGGTAGACCGGTTGAGACTCGGCAGGCCGTTTGCAGACGATCGCGGCGGTATGATCCGTGTTATCGGGATTCTGTTGGGGTTGTCCTGGACGGTCTTATTCCCGGGTGGCGTCACGGCTCGCGCCGGCGGGGAATTTATCATCTCGCAGGACCCGTCGGTGGGGGAGCAAAATTGTCCCTCGGTGGCGGCTGTCCCCGGGGGACGGTTTCTGGTCGCTTGGCAGGATTTCCGTAGTGGCTCGGGTGATATCTATGCGCAATCATTTGATTCCGCCGGTAAGCCAACGGGCGACAACTTCCTTCTGAATGACGATATCAACGGGGCGTACCAGGCCGACCCGTGCCTGGCCTCCGATTGGCTGGGACATTTCTATGTGGTCTGGACCGACTATCGCAATAACGTCTATCCCTTCGGTCCCGACATATATTACCAGAAGCTTGATACCCTGGGCCGCCTCGGATCCAACTGCAATCTGACCGTTGAGCTTCCTGATTCCAGCCATCAATCCCCCTCAGTCGGAGTGACCGGATGGGGAAAGGGCGTGGTGGCCTGGGCCGACTTACGCAATCGCAACTGGGACGTCTATTTGCAGAAGGTGAGTGACGATGGCACCCGGCAGGGGATTAATGTTAAAGTCAATGATGATGTCGTGGGAGCGCCGCAGCATGAGCCGGACATCGCGGTTGCCCCGGCCGGATGGAGCGTGGTGGTCTGGTATGACAGCCGAAGCGGCAATGACGACATCTATCTGCAGAAATTTGATACGCTGGGGCGACCGGTTGGCTCCAATATCAGGGTCAACAGTGACGATGGGACGACCAGGCAAAAATTTCCGGCCGTAGCCGTGGCCGGAACGGGGGTGATCACGGTCGTGTGGACCGATTGGCGCAACGGCGTTTATCCGGGAAACGCCGATGTCTTTGGCCAGCGGTTTGATAGCGCGCTGAATCGCTTGGGAGCCAATTTTCTGGTCAATCTTGACGGCAGCCAGGCGTCTCAGCGCGATCCCAAGGTCGCCGCCGACCGAATGGGGAACGTTTGCGTCGTCTGGTCCGACTCAGCAAATGGAGATTGGAACATCACCGCCCAGACGATTGATTATACCGGCCGCTTTATCGGCACCAATTTTCCCGTCAATCTGGAAAAGACGGGACGGCAGCTCTTCCCCGACGTCGCCACGGATGGGTATGCGCTTTTTCTGGTTTGGGCCGACAACCGTGCCGGGAATTTCGATATTTATGGCCGGATTATCGATTACAATACCCCATCGCTGCGTTCCATTCCGGACCGGGTGGATGTTTCCATGGACAGAGGCGGGTCGAACCCCGTTCCAACAAAGCTTGTCATTCAAAATACCGGGTACGGAGAACTGAAATATCGCGCCCGGGCTAGCCAGGGGTGGATCATCCCATCCGATACAATCGGCCTAACCCCCGACAGCCTTACCATATCGATCGATGGTTGCGCTCTCGGTTGGGGGAGCCATCATGGCCGACTGACGCTGATCGATGATATTCACAACGATTCGACGGTGACGGTGCCGGTGACGGTCACGGTGACCGGGCCGATAATCAAGATCAGCCCGGACTCATTGTCATTCGGGGCGCTGATGGAGAGGGGAGCCCCGGAGCCGGGCCAGGCGGTCATCACCAACTCGGGGAGCGGAATTCTGTCCTGGGAGGCAGCGGCCACGGCGTCATGGATCCGGATCAGCCGGCGCAACGGGGCGGCCGGAGACACGATTGAGGTTGGATGCGATCTGGCGGGGTTGGCAGCCGGAGAATATGGCGGGTACCTGATCCTGGCCGATTCCGGCGCGGTCAACAGTCCCGAATCGCTTCAGGTTACGCTGACACTGGTGACCGGACGGCCATATCTGGCCGTGCAACCGGACAGCCTGTATCATCGCCTACGCCAAGGAGAAATCGCCACCGATACGATCGGCATTGCAAATCTCGGGGATTCGGCCCTGCACTGGCAGGTAACCGAAAGCATTCCCTGGTTAAAGACGGAGCCGATGGCGGGAGTTGACAGCGGGTTGATAGTCACGACGATCACGACCGACATGCTCACGGCTGGACGTTATCGCGACAGCATCGTTATCTTTGACTCTTCGGCTTTCAACAAGGCGGTCGCCGTTCCGGTGATTATTGACGTCGTCCCGACCGACGCAATGATAATATCAGCCGGCCAGGCCGGTCTCGGCGAGGGTATGCAACTTCAGCTTTATTTACTGACTCACGGCCCGGTTCAATCCGGGTTATTGAAGCTGTCGTATGACCCGCGCCTGATCAGGGCCGATTCGCTCATTCCCGCCTTAGATGGAAGCCAGGGGGGTCGTCTTCAGGCTTTCTGCGATAATTCAGCGCACACGGTCGGATTGGTGATGGTGCCGGATTCGGCCGATTCTGCCTTGCCGGCCGGCCGGCATTACCTGGCCGACCTGTTCTTGACGGCCAATGATTCCGTCACGGGAGTAACCGTCTTGGCCAGCATCCCCGACAGCTTCTATCTGGAAACCCCTTCGGGAATTGCCGACCCGGTCAGCCTGCTGAGCGACAGCGTCTGGATTGGCGGCAGCACGCCGGCCGCAAACGGTGACGATAATCATTCCCTGGAATTTTCGCTGGAGCAGAATTTCCCTAATCCGTTCAACGGGGCCACGCGGATCATCTTCGGCCTGCGGCAGGCCGGGCCGGTAAGGGTGCAAGTATACAATATCCTTGGCCAAAAGGTGGCGCTTCTGCTGGATGAGCGCCTGCCTGCCGGCTCGCATACGACCATGTGGGATGGGCGGGACAGCTCCGATCGGGAGACCCCGTCCGGAATATACTTCTGCAGGCTGGAGACCCCGGTTTTTTGCGCCTTCAGAAAGATGATTTATCTGAAATAAGCAGAATAGCTTGCCGGCCAGGCGTTTTTCGCGGCAACCTTCGGTCGGGCCAATCCGTCAAATAGGTGGACAAAGAACAGCCTGATATGGAGGTGCTTATGACCCGACGCCTGCTCACGCTGAGCTTGTTTCCAATGGTTTTTTTCTTCTTGACACCGGAGGTATGGGCGGAGAAGGGGAGAATCTATGGAAAGATACATACCGACCGGGGGGATGTTCTGGAAGGAGTGATCCGCTGGGACAAAAATGAAGCCTCCTGGGATGATATGCTTGACGGGAACAAGGAACGGACCGATGCGGAGAAACGCTCCACCCGGCGCAAATATGGCAATGATGAACAGGACGTCAAAGTCAGCCTCTTCGGCGTCACGCTTTATTCTGAGGGATCGGGCTGGGGGTCCATGGCCCAGTCAGCCATTGCCTTCGGCCATCTCAAAACGCTGACGCCGGATGGCGATGATGCCGTCGAATTACTGCTCAAGAGCGGGCAGAAGGTAGTCTTTGAGTCCGGTTCCACCGACTTTGGCAGCGGTATTCGGGAAATCGTGGTCGAGACCAAGAACGAGGGTGAGCTGGAACTGGACTGGAACGACATCGACTATATTGAGTTTGCCGACGGGGGAGAGGTACAATCGAATTTTGGAGATCGCATCTATGGAACGGTAACGACCAGCCGCGCCGGCGAATTCACGGGATGGATATGCTGGGATATGGATGAGTTGTTCATGACCGACATCATCGACGGGAGCGAGCATGGCCGCACGCGGAAGATAAAATTCTCGCAGATCGCCAAGATCGAGCGGATATCATCGCAGGCTTCGATGCTTACCCTTAAGGACGGCCAGACCATTCGGCTGGACGATTCCAATGACATCGACAGCGGCAACCGGGGAATCGTGGTTTCGGATCGGAAAATGGGGCGCGTGATTATTCCCTGGGATGAGTTCGAGCAATTGGAAATTAAGCCGCCGGCGCCTGAGGCCGTGGTTCGCTATGCCGATTTCGACGGTGGGCGGCCGATTACCGGGACGGTCTTCGATGAATCCGGCGACAAGTACAGCGGCACGATTTGCTGGGACGATGACGAAGAATACACCTGGGAGGTCCTGGACGGGTCGTATCGAGGGATCGATTTCGACATTCCCTTTGAGTGCATCAAGTCGATCGAAAAGGATTCCCGCCGCTCCAGCCAGGTGACGTTGTGGGATGGCCGGGTCTTCCGGCTGCGCGATTCGAATGACGTCAATGATGAGAACAAGGGAATCTTCATTCGGACCAAGGAAGGGACAAAAAGCAACGAGACAGATCTAGAGTGGGATGACTTCGCCCGGGTGGAATTCACCCAAAAGTAGTCTGACAGTGCCAATGCCACAAAAAAGCCCCGTTATGACAACGGGGCTTTTTTGTATCTTATCGCGGCTCCGATGGGCGCCATCGAGATATCATTACTGTCCGCCCCCCTTGGCGGCTTCCTTCAATTGCTTCAGATGCTCCTCGGATGACGCCACCAGATCCTTGGCCTGCGGGTTTTTGCGGCCGACGAGGAGGAATTGCTCCCAGGCGGCGATGGCGGCGGTGCGGTTCTCCGGATCGTTCGACTCTATCGCCACGGCCAGATTGTAGGCACACTTGAAGTGCTTCGGTTTCAGCTCCAGGCCTTTCTTGAAGCAGGTTATGGCATTGGCATAACTCGATTGAGCCAAGTAGATATTCCCCAGATTGTATATGGCGTCGAAGTCGGCGGGATCACGTTCGGTCGCGGTTTTGAGGAAGGCAATTGCCTGCTTGTCGTCTTTCTTATTCTTGAAAGCCATACCGATCAGGTAATAGGGGTAGCTTTCGGTGGTGTCGGTTTTGACGAAGGCCTGCAGGGCGGAAATGCACTCATCGTATTTTTTTAGCTTGTAGTAGGCTTTGCCCAATTCCTTGTTGCCCTCGGCGTAGCCGGGATCAGCCTTAAGAGCGGCCTGATACGCCAGGATAGCCTCATCATGCTTCTCCAAAGCCGAGAGAGTTTTTCCATAGTTGGCAAATCCCAGCGGTTGAGCGGGGTCGAGTTCCGTTACCTTCTTGAAGTTCGCAGCTGCCTCTTCGTATCGTTTTTGGGCGAATAACAGCGATCCCAGATTAAGGTAGGCATCGGTGAAAGCGGGATCGGCTCCGACGGCAGCCATATAGAAAGTGATGGCGCTGGCGGTGTCGCCTTTCTGGCGCGCCTCCTGCCCCAGGTTGAAACTTTCCTTGGCCTTGTCAGCTTGAGCCCAGAGCGTTCCAGCCATGAGGCAGCCGACCAGAAGGGACATCCAACAGACCGCCAGAAAAGATTTGAGCATACTTTGTTTCATCGCGTCTCCTGTTCCACACGTTTCCTGTTTTTCTATCATCATTATAACCGCATTGCCGGCCAAAGTATCCCAAGGATTCTTATAAAGAATCGCGATACTGCTGGTGCCTGCGGGCGATGTCGACATCGCCAAGACCGAGAATGCGGGCCGCCAGGACGGCACTGTTCCTGGCCCCAGCCATACCGACTGCGACCGTCGCCACTGGGATACCTGGCGGCATCTGCACCATCGATAGCACGGAATCGATGCCCCCTAGGGAAGCCGGAACCGGCACGCCGATGACCGGTAGATTCGTATGGGCGGCAACCACGCCGGGGAGGTGGGCCGCCATTCCGGCCATGCAGATAATGACTTTGAATCCCTTATCGGCCGCCTCTCGGGCGAGCCGGGCGGTGCGGTCGGGATGACGATGGGCGGACGAGACCTCCAGGGCGTATTCGATGCCCAGTTTACGCAGCATCGCAGCACTTTCATCCGCCAGCGCTCTATCCGACTCTGAGCCTATGATAAGCAGCACCAATTGGTCCATTTGCACCTCATTTCAATGCCTGATAGGCGATATCCCGGCGGCAATGGGCGCCCTCGAAATGGATATTCTCTATCGTGTCATAGACCGCCTTGACCGCCGTTCTGATGTCCTGATTGACGGCCGTCACGCCCAGCACCCGACCACCGGCCGTGACCCAGTTGGCCCCTTCCTTTTTGGTCCCTGCATGAAACAAATAGGCATGATTCTCCCGGTAGGTCCGTATGCCGCTGATCTTCTTGCCCAGTTCCGGCCGGCCCGGGTACCCGCGCGAGGTCATAACCACGCAGACGGCGGCCCCATCTTTCCAAACCGGCTCGACGAGATTCAGGTTCCCGTCGATGATGGCGATGAAGATATCGGCCAAATCCGATTTCAAAAGGGGCAGAACCGCCTGTGTCTCCGGATCGCCGAAGCGGCAGTTGAACTCAATTACCTTGGGTCCGATCGGCGTGATCATCACGCCAGCATACAAGATGCCCCGATAGCGTCGCCCTTCCCGTTCCAAGCCATAGACGGCCGGTTCCAGAATTTGTTCGCGGATGACTTGCATAACCTGTTCGTTGACGATCGGAGTGGGACAATAAGCGCCCATGCCGCCGGTATTCGGCCCCTGATCGCCGTCAAGGATCGCTTTATGATCCTGCGAGGGAAGCATAGGCAAAACGGTTTTGCCGTCGGTAAAGGCCATGACGGTAACTTCCTGGCCGGTCAGGCAATCTTCAACAATAATCCGGTTGCCGGCATCGCCGAAAATCTTCTCCTCCATGAGTTGCTGGATTATGCGACTTCCTTCCTCGGCGGATCCGGCCCGGATGGCCCCTTTTCCGGAGGCCAGACCGGACGCCTTGATAAACAGGGGGTAGGCGGCTGTCCGCGCAAAACTGAGGGCTTCATTCTTATCATCGAAGGTCTTGAAGCTTGCCGTGGGTATGTGATATTTCCGCATGAACTCCTTCGCGAAAGCTTTGGAGCCCTCGATCTCGGCCGCCTTTTTGGATGGGCCGAAGATGCGTAGCCCCTTGGTCTCAAAGAGGTCGACAATCCCCAGCGTCAGAGGAAGCTCTGGGCCGACCACCGTCAGATCGATATGCTTTTCGGACGCAAAGCGGGCCAGACCGTCCAGATCGTCAACCTTGATATTGACGGTGTCGGCCATAAGGCCGATTCCCGCATTTCCGGGAGCGACAAATATCTGTCTTACCAGCGGTGAGGTCTTCAGCTTCCAGACCAGCGCATGCTCTCGTCCCCCTGAACCAACGACCAAGATTTTCATGCGGATACCCTGTTAAAAACTGTCAAGTTACCGTTTGCCTATGGCCAAGGCAAGGGCTTTTTCCCTTAGCCGCATCTCAGGCCGTTTCCGAGCCTTCGGTGGGCAAGAGATACTAGGTCAGAATGTGTGCATTACAAGAGAGTGACGCACAATAAATGTGCGCCAAATTGGGCGACAGGTCGGGAGGAGTGGCCCATCAAGAGCAGTATCTGGTTGCTATACAGTCGTTTACGAATCATTTGATAGGGCGGCACGTGGCTTGCCTAGTCTTCCCCTTGGAAGATACTGGAGGATTGTATGAGAACGATAGTACTCACGCTGATTATGCTGGCGAGCTTGGTTTTAAGCGGGTGCGATGATCATCAAGATCGTATCGTCCGGGTCGACGATGCCGTTGCCCCCCCGGTTCCCCAAGGGGTCTATTCGGTCACCCGCGACCATCAGGTCTTGCTATACTGGTTACCGATCGATGACGTCGACGATGATTTTGCGAGCTACGTGGTGTACCGTTCCGATTTCGATCCCGACACCGGATATCATGAGATTGGCGAGACGACCAACGAATACTTCGTCGACAATAACGTTGTGAATGGGCGAACCTACTACTACGCCGTATCATCGGTTGACATCCACGGCAATCTGTCCGATCTGTCGTATGAATATGTCTTCGATACGCCTCGGCCGCAGGGGATCAACCGGACCGTATTTGATTTTAATGTCCTCCCCAACTATGCCGGATGGAATCTCGCCGCGGAAGCCAACATCAACTATCAGAGCGACAGTTGCGATTTCTATCTGGAGTACTACGCGGGTGATGACGTCTTCTATTTCGACGTCGGTGCATTAAACACGGACATTCAGGACATGGGATATACGAAGAACCTTGACGTCATCGATTATGCTCCGGAGTCCGGTTGGTCAAAGAACGGTTGGTGTGAGGTGATCCTGTATCATACCTATGTGATCTGGACCACTGACAATCACTTCGCTAAGATCCGGGTAATCGCTATCAACAGCGATAATGTGATATTCGACTGGGCCTATCAGGTAGCTCCCGGGAACCCAGAACTCAAGCCTCAGCCGACCCGCACGGCCGACTATCTGCGGCATCCCGATCGGCAGGCGCACACCCCAGCGGCGAAGTAGGCGGTCGTTGTTTTGTGAGGATGACATAAAGGAAAGGCAGGAAAATACGATGAAACAGGTGCTCGTGACACTAGCGGCGGCCGCAATCTTATTGTCAAGCGCGGCTGCCTGGGGGCAAGAACTGGATCGAGTGTACCGGACCGACCGCGACCGGCAAGAGGGGTTGCAGGTCGACGTCTGGCTGGACAACGGCGACGGCGTCTATTATGAGGGGGAGAATGTGGCGATTCACTTCCGCGCCGATCGGGATTGCTTTGTTGCCATCTACAGCATCGACACTCGGGGGGGCGTCGAATTACTGTATCCAGCCAATCGCTGGGATGACGGTTCCGTTCGGGGGGGCGAGGAGTATTCTATTCCCGGCGGTGACGCCGATTACGATCTGGTGGTGAACGGACCGGAGGGGATTGAGCATATCCAGGCGGTGGCTTCACTTTCCAGCATGGACATACCCGACTGGTACGATGGCGCGCCGATACATTGCGACTATCGCGACAACCGGGAGGAATTCATCGACTACGTCAACCAGCGCTATTTCGGATGCCGCTGGGACAACTGCGTTCGCGCCTTCAGCGGGGCCACAATCTATGTCAAGGTTCCGCGTTATTACTACCGGCCGGTCTATGTCCCCGACCCCTGGAATACCTGCCCGGACTATGGCGTCGTCTACATCGATTACCCGTTCGGCGGAGAGATATATGTCGACGGGATCTTTTTCGGCATCGCGCCGTTATGGATTCCCCGCGTGATGATCGGGTGGCATTGGATGACGATTTATGACCGGTACGGCTACTGCTGGGAGGATCACATTGACGTGATCAATCACAACACGATCTATCTCGACCGCACGCGGGTGAAGACCAGCCGAACGGTGGTCAGCCGTTTCAATGAGAAGGAGATTCGGGCGCAAGCCAAGAAGTACGACCGGACAAGTTTTGTGAAATCGGAAGAGCGGGTGAAGAGTACGCGACTGGACGGGAACGAGGGGCTGGCGAAGAAATCGTATCGACCAGATGTGCGCGGCTCCGACAATCCGCAAGGGTATTCTACCAAACGGGCTCCCGACGGGAGCAATGTAAGCCGGAGTTCTCGGAAGTATGATGCTAGCAGCGTGCGGTCTCACCCCGGCTGGAATGAACCGACGCAGAAAACGAAGCGGGAAGGTGACGGTGGACGCCAGGTGACACGTGAGGCGCCGGCGAAAACGACGGGAGAATCAACCGGATCACGCCGGTACCATGATCAGACGGGCAGCAGTTCGACCAAGGGGGGAACGGCTCCGTCGCCAGCCAAGCGAGGATACCAGACCCCATCGGGGTCATCGTCCAAAGGGAGCGCAAACTCCGGGACGGTGGCGCCGCCTAAGAAGAGCGACGGCGGCAATCGATCTGCGGGCAAAAGCAGCAGCGGTTCCAGCGGATCATCGAGAAAAGACGGGGGGAATGGCAATTCCGGTGGAAGGCCGAAACGATAGGCGGCTGAGTCGGAAGCCTGCGACAACCGCGGTCGCGGAAATGAAGTTTACGGAGAAACGACGGCAAGGCTTCGGCGGCCGGTCACCCCACGACCGGCCGTTCGTCTTTCCGGGGCTATTTTTGGCTTGCGACGCGCCCGACGGCACCTATATTGAGATTGAGTCATGCATACGATTCTCAACATTATTATAGCCATGTGGTTGCTGATCTTCTTGGCAGAGTCGGCCGTGGCGATCGACAAGACCAAGAAGGATGACAAAGTATCTAAAGGTCGGAGTGCAGTCGTTGACAAGGGGAAGAAACCACCTGCGGTGGGTGCCCAGAACCCGAAGTCAACTGAAAGCGGAAGCCGGAGCAAGTGCGTTTATGACGATTTCATTTATACCAATAAGAATGGTATTGATGACCGGGTGGAGCGGGCTCCGCAGGCGAAAAAACCAAAACAGCCAGCCCCTCGCCAAAAACCGGCAGAACAGAAACCTATCAAATAGCCATGGGGCTTTCGCCCATCGGTCGGGAACAGGTCCGGCGGGGTACTGTTAAATAATATGTTGACAAAGGGCCGGTTAGGCCCATAAATTTATCACTCGATAGTATAGAGTGCCAGAATTCGTACGTATCCTGTTGAATGATTGGGCATTAAGATGGCCTTCGAGAATCTGAGCGAGCGCGAGAAAAAGGTGCTTTCGTGCCTTATTTCATATTATGTGTCGTCAGCCGATCCGGTGGGCTCGCGGGCCATTGCAAACAAATTCCGGCTGGGAATATCTCCGGCGACAATCCGGAATACCATGCAGGATTTGGAGGAGTTGGGGCTAGTGCAGCAACCCCATACGTCGGCGGGACGCATCCCGACTGACGCCGGGTACCGCCTCTTCGTCGACAATCTGTTGCGGCAGGAGCAGTTGACGGATACCGAACGGGCCGTGATCGATGGCGGCATTAGTTCGGCTACGGGCGGCATCGATTCGGTCTTGGAGCAGACCACCCGAGTGTTGGCGGAGTTATCCAACGAACTAGGGGTGACGATTACCCCGAAGCTGGACGATTCCATCCTGTCCCAGATTGAGTTGATCCCGATGGCCGAGAAAAAGGTGTTGGTGGTCCTGGCGTTCAAATCGGGGCTGGCCCGAACAATCCTGGTCGAAGTGGAAGCCTCTATTGGGTGGGTCGAGGTGGCGGAAATGGCACAGGTACTCAATGAAAAACTGACCGGCCTGACCCTCGGGCAGTTGCGCACCACGATCCAAGAGCGGCTGGGAAATTCCGGGGGGAATCCGCAGTTGCTGCGGCTGTTCATCGATGATTCCTCCGACATATGGAAGAACCTGGCGGCGGAGCAGATGCATTATGGCGGTACCGACAAGCTCATCAATCAACCCGAATTCGCCGATCGCCGAAAGCTGCAGAGTCTCATGAAGCTTTTGGAAACGCGAACAGAACTTATTGATCTATTCCGCAACTATAAAGACAGCGGCGGCGGCATTATTATCACGATCGGCGCCGAAAACAAGGCCAGCGAAATCCAATCCTGTTCGGTCGTATCAGCCACGTATCGGGCCGGCGATACGAGCGGCACGATTGGGATTATCGGCCCGACCCGGATGCCGTATGCCAAGCTGGCGTCGCTGGTCAAGTATGCCGCCCGGCGATTGAGCAAGGCCTTTCAGGGAGTGTGAGGCCGGGAAGGGAGCACCATGCATGAGTGAAGATAAAGCCAAGTTCATGCCGCCGGATGAGGAGCCATCGGTGGATGGCACCGAACAAATCGGCATGGATAGGCCTGCGTCTGAGGCCGGCCCAGCCAATGAACATTCCGGCGATGGTTCGGGCCAGGGGTGCGGGGAATCCGCCGATGGGGTCGCGGCGCATCAGAAGACGGATGAACCGGAGTCGGGAGAGCCGACCGAGACCGAATCAGATCGATTTCTGCGGCTGGCGGCTGACTTTGATAACTACAGGAAACGGACGGCGCGGGAATTCGGTGAGATGCTTCGCTCCGCAAACGCTCGGCTTCTGAAAGAGCTGGTTGGGATAGTGGACAATTTCGAGCGGGCGCTGGAGGACAAGGCCGTGGTGGGCGATGCCGACGCCTATCGTCGCGGCGTGGAATTGATTCATAATCAGCTCTGCGAGCTTTTGGCCCGTGAGCGGGTGACGGCGATTGAAACGATCGGCAAGCGCTTTGACCCGCATTGCCATGAGGCGATGCTCCAGATGGAATCGGAACAGCATGATGAGGGGATCATCTGCGGCGAGTTGCAGAAGGGGTACAAGATCGATGATCGGATAATCCGGCATGCGCGGGTGATTGTCTCGAGCGGCGCCAGGAAAAAAGAAGACGATACGAGCAAAAATTAGCCATATACGGAGGCGAACGACATGGGCAAAGTCATTGGAATTGATTTGGGGACGACCAACTCCTGCGTGGCGGTGTTGGAGGGGGGCGATCCGGTCGTTATTCCGAATGCGGAAGGGGGGCGTACGACGCCATCGGTGGTGGCCTTCAGCAAGAGCGGGGAACGGCTGGTGGGGGCGCCGGCCAAGCGGCAGGCGATAACCAACTCCGAAAACACCATCTACTCCATAAAGCGGTTCATGGGGCGGCGGCAGGCCGAGGTGCAGGAAGAGGAAAAGATTGTCCCCTACAAAGTACTGAGCGATGAAAAAGGGGATGTTCGGGTCTCCGTCGCCGGAACCAAGTATTCCCCGCCGGAAATTTCGGCCATGATTCTGCAGGCGCTGAAGAAGACGGCGGAGGATTACCTAGGGGCGGTGGTGACCCAGGCCGTGATAACGGTGCCGGCGTATTTCAACGACAGTCAGCGGCAGGCCACCAAGGATGCCGGTCGGATCGCCGGGCTGGAAGTGCTGCGGATTATCAACGAGCCGACGGCGGCCTCGCTGGCCTACGGGCTGGACAAGAAGCGAAACGAAAAGATCGCAGTCTATGACCTCGGCGGCGGAACCTTCGACATCTCAATCCTCGAGTTGGGAGAAGGAGTTTTCGAAGTCCGTTCAACAAACGGGGATACTCATCTCGGCGGCGATGACTTCGATCAACGGGTCATCGACTGGATGGCTGATGAGTTCAAGAAAGCTCAGGGAATCGACCTACGCCTGGATCGGATGGCCCTGCAGCGGCTGAAGGAAGCGGCCGAAAAAGCCAAGATTGAGCTTTCCACAACCATGCAGACCAACGTCAATTTGCCGTTTATCACAGCCGACCAAAACGGCCCCAAGCATCTTGATCTGACGCTGACGCGGGCGAAATTTGAAGCCCTGGTCGACGATCTGATTCAGCGCTCGGTAGGACCCTGCCGGCGAGCAATCGAGGACGCTCGCTTGTCTGCTTCTGATATCGACGAGGTGATTCTGGTCGGAGGCATGACCCGGGTGCCGAAGGTTCAGGAGACGGTCAAGCTGATTTTCGGTAAGGAACCGCATCGAGGGGTAAATCCGGACGAAGTAGTGGCGGTCGGCGCTGCCATTCAGGCCGGCGTGCTGGCCGGCGACTTGAAAGACGTGGTTCTTCTTGATGTCACGCCGCTTTCGCTGGGGATCGAGACGCTGGGCGGGGTCATGACGCGGCTGATCGATCGGAATACCACCATCCCCACCCGTAAGTCACAGATTTTCTCCACCGCCAGTGATAACCAGCCGGCGGTGTCGATTCATGTTTTGCAGGGCGAACGGGAGATGGCGCTCGACAATCGCACCCTGGGGCGTTTTGACTTGGTCGGCATCCCTTCAGCGCCGCGCGGTCTCCCGCAGATCGAGGTGACCTTCGATATCGATGCCAACGGCATTGTTCATGTCTCGGCCAAAGACCTCGGAACCGGAAAGGAACAGAAGATCCGGATTGAATCGTCGTCGGGTCTATCGGAACAGGAAATCCAGCAAAGGGTCGCCGACGCCAAAGCGCACGAGGCTGAAGATCATGCCAAACGGGAATTGATCCAGGTTCGCAACGAGGCCGATCAAATGATCTATTCGGTCGAAAAGACGCTCAAAGAATTTGGCGGCAAGGTGAGCGAGGAGGAGCGGAAAAAGATCGAGGCAGGTATCGAGAAGGTTCGTTCGACGATTAGCTCGGACAATGTGCAGATGATTCGCAGCGCCATCGAGGAGCTGAACCAGGTGGCGCATGCCCTGGCAGCCGAAATATACAAGCAGACCGGTTCACAAGAAGCCGGTGCGGGAGGACCATCCGCCGGTCCCGCGGATCAAGGCCCGGGCACTAAGCAGGCGGGCTCTCAAGAGGGTGCGGTGGAGGCCGATTTTGAAGTGGTTGATGATGATGAGAAGAAATAGCATTCGGTGCGACAGCGACATCGATGGATAAACGGGACTATTATGATATTCTAGGGGTCGATCGCTCGGCTACCGAAGAGGCAATCAAGAAGGCCTACCGGCAGCTGGCGCTGAAGTATCATCCCGATCGCAATCCCGGTGATGCTGCGGCGGAAAGCAAGTTCAAAGAAGCCACCGAGGCTTATGAGATTCTCAAGGATCCAGCCAAGCGACAGCGATACGATCAATTCGGCCACGCCGGATTGGGACAGGGAGCCGGCTTCGGCGGCGGGTTCGGCTTTGAAGGGTTCGACATGGCTGATGCCCTGCGGGCTTT
Organism: uncultured Ignavibacteriales bacterium; assembly: GCA_964585635.1. Lineage (GTDB taxonomy): Bacteria > Zixibacteria > MSB-5A5 > GN15 > JAAZOE01 > CAZPEV01. The sequence continues at coordinate 1,119 of CAZPEV010000022.1, read as the reverse complement.
CATGCGGGACTTCGGCGGATTTGGAGGCGGTTTTGAGGACCTCTTTGGCGGCGGGCGGCAGTCGCGGGGGATTAACAATCGCGGCCAAGATTTGCAGATTCGAATCAATCTGACGCTGGAAGAGATAGTCGCCGGAACCTCGAAGACGATTCGCGTTCGGCGCTTGGCCACCTGTTCAGACTGCTCCGGGTATGGCAGCGCCCCCGGAAGCGGGAAAAAAACCTGTCCGCGGTGCAAAGGGGCCGGGCAGGTGCGACGGGTAGTGCAGTCGCTATTCGGCCAAATGGTCAGCGTCAGCCCCTGCAACGCTTGCGGCGGCGCCGGCCAGATAATTTCCAGCCCCTGCTCCGTCTGCTCGGGTGAAGGCCGCGTCAAGGAGGAGTCAACGATCAGCGTCAATATTCCGGCCGGCGTGGCGACCGGCAACTATATTCCGATCGAGGGCAAGGGAGACGCCGGCCGTCAGGGTGGTCCGGCCGGGGATCTGATCGTTATCATCGAGGAAATTGAGCATGATATTTTCACCCGTCAGGAAAACCATGTCCTCTGTCAGGTTCCGATTTCCTTTCTGACGGCGGTGCTGGGCGGTTCGATCGAAGTGCCGGTCATCGGCGGTACCGCCAGACTGGAGATACCATCGGGCACCCAGACCGGCAAAGTCTTTCGACTGGCAGGAAAGGGGATACCGTACCTTCGCCGCAAAGGACGGGGAGATCAATTGGTGCAGGTCCAGGTCTGGACACCCAAGAGACTGTCGGAGTCAGACAAGAAACTGTTGCGTGAATTGGAAGACTCGGAGTCATTCGCCCCGCCCCAGCCGTCAAAGTCGTTCTTTGAGAAGCTGCGCCAAACGCTGGGGGTGTGATGGACCTCGGCCAGACCGATCAGGCCGCCGATTATCGGGAAATCGCCATCGACGTTCCCGCCGATGAAGTTGAACTGGTCGGTAATTACATTATCGAGAATATCGCCGGCGGGCTGTTGCTCGAAGAAGAAGAAGATTCCCCCAGTACCGTCATAAAATTCTATGCGGCCGAATCGGCGCGTCTTGATTCGGCACTGGACGGGCTAAAGGCATTTCTGGTCAGGCTCAATCCCGGCCATGCCGGTCGGTCATTC
>CAZPEV010000021.1:0-29398 GCA_964585635.1 uncultured Ignavibacteriales bacterium | reverse complement strand
CGACGCCGCCTGCACGGAAACCCAGGTGCTGCAAAGAAAAGTCTGAGAAACGGCGGCATCCCTTGCGACCAGGCTGTTCATGTCAATGCCCGACGGGAAGACGCATGAATATGACGTAACTCTTCATCCTCTGCGAGATATTGAGGATGCGCTACTGGGAATTTCCGGGACCAGTCGAGACATCAGCGATCGGCCGCAGCCGGACGTCAAACAGATTCGCGTATCTGATATCGATGTGGCGTGGCATCCTGAAAGCGGCGCCTGCACCTTCGAAAGACTTCCGGTGGCAATGATGTGGATAGATACGACCTTGGCGGGGCTGATGTCCGGCGTTCAAGAAATGGTGGGGCGGGAGCGATTCATCCTGGCTCTGGAGAGTGAAGGTCGCAAGAGCGTGGCTGCAGATTGGCAGGCGATTTCCCAATTCCCGACTTTCCGCGAGGGATTCAAGGCCATCGCCAATATTGCGGCGGTGGCGGGCTGGGGCGATTGGGCCCTGCAAAGCCTTGACGAGGATCGCAAGGAATGCCGCTTTCGAGTAATTAATAGCTGGGAGGGACGGTATCAGAAAGCGCTCGGGGTTTGCTGGGGAAGCGGGATGCTGGCCGGCAAGCTGGCCGGCTATTGCTCCAGGCTCTTTGGCTCGAATTGCCTGGCGGATCAAACCGCCTTCATTGCCAACGGCTCCGCCTACGACGAGTTTATCGTTCGGCCCTCATCGCGAACCATCGAGGATGAGATCGATAACCTGCTGAGGACGGATGAAGCCACCCGGGCCGACATGGCGGTGGCACTGCGGAAGCTTGAAAAAGAGATTGTTGAGCGAAAGCAGGCGGAAAAGGCCCTGCGGGATGCGCGCTGGCGGTTGGAGAGTATCATCGAAGGTACCCGCGTCGGTACCTGGGAATGGAACGTTCAAACCGGGGAAACCGTCTTTAACGAGACCTGGGCGGAGATGATCGGCTATACGCTCGCTGAGTTGGCGCCGGTCAACATCAAGACCTGGGAAACGTTCGCCCATCCCGACGATTTGAATCAATCCGCCGAACTGCTGGAGCGGCATTTCACGGGTGAACGACCCTACTATGACTGCGAATGTCGGATAAAACACAAGGACGGCCATTGGATCTGGGTTCACGACCGTGGCCGCGTCATCACTCGCACCGAAGACGGCAAGCCACTCATGATGTTCGGCACCCACACCGATATCACCGAACGCAAGCAGGCGGAAGAAAGATTGCGCGCCGTGTCCTCCCGAAACGAGGCCTTGTTGGCTTCGGTGCCGGACATCATCATGGAAGTCGACCACCATAAGGTATATACCTGGGCCAATAAGGCGGGGTACGATTTCTTCGGAGAGGATGTGCTTGGCCATGAGGCGAGTGACTATTTTGTCGGTGAGCAGGGAGTGTATGAAACGGTATTGCCGCTGTTTCTCGGAAAAGAAGATCTGATCTATGTCGAATCCTGGCAGCGCCGCCGGGACGGCAGGAAGTGCCTCCTGGCCTGGTGGTGCAAGGTTCTCAAAGACGCCGCCGGCACCGTCACGGGGACCCTATCCGTCGCCCATGATATTACCGAGCAGAAAATGGCGGCAGAGGCATTGCGCTTGTCGGAAGAGAAGTATTCCAAAGCCTTTGATTCATCGCCCGACTCGATCGTCATAACCTCTTTGTCTGGTGGTACCATTCTGGACGCGAATGCCGGTTTCGAGCGTGCGACCGGGTACACAAGGGAAGAGGCGCTGGGGAAAACCGTTCTGGACCTGGAATTGTGGTCGAACCCCGATGACCGCGCCAAGATGGTCAAGGCTTTGGAGACAAATGGTCATGTGCGGAATATGGAAGCCGTGTTTCGGGCCAAGTCGGGGAATCACATAATCAGTCTGATATCGGCCGAGACAATTACCTTCGGGGGGCAGACCCATCTCCTGGCCAACATACGGGATATCACCGAGATGAAGCTCGCGCAGCAAGAGCTGGCCCAGACCAAAGCGCTGCTTTCGGCCGCGATCGACCAATCGACCGCGGGAATTATCATTGCCGAAGCTCCCGACGGCAGAAACAGGATCGTCAATCGCGCGGCTTTGCGCATCCGTGGTATCGCCACCGATCCGGTTGCCGATATTCCCAAGACGTTGCACGCGCAGAGCTGGCAGGTATTTCGACCCGACGGCACTCCGTACGATTCTGAAGAGCTGCCCTTGTCCCAGGCGATTCTCCACGGGAAGACGACGAGAAATCTGGAGGCGATTGTTCGAAACAGCGACGGCTCGGGCCGGTGGGTGCTGGTCAACGCGGCCCCGGTGCGCAGTGCCGCCGGCGAGATCGTCGCCGGGGTGGTGGTGTTTGCCGATGCCACAGAAATCAAACGAGCCGAAGCGATGCTGAAATCATTGGTCAGAGGGACCTCGACGGGCATCGGCCGGCAGTTCTTCCGTTCGCTGGTACGCCACATCGCGGAAGGATTCGGGTGCCGCTACGCCCACGTCGCGGAAGGGGTGGAATCGGCCCCCGGGCGAGCTCGAACTCTGGCCATCTGGAATGGCACGAAATTCGACCGGAATTACGACTATGATCTGGTCGGCACGCCCGGCGAGACCATCGTCGGCAAGACCGGCTGCATGTACACCAATGATGTCCGGCAACGATTCCCGCACGATGACCGCCTGGCGACGTTAGGTGTCGAGAGTTTTATGGGAGCGCCGTTGTTCGGCGCCGCCGGGGAATGGCTGGGTCTGCTGGTAGTCATGGACGACAAAGCGATACCGGAGGAATTGATCGCGCCGGCCCGGTCCTTAATGACCGTGGCGGCGGCCCAGGCGGCCGCCGAAATCGAGCGGATGCGGGCCTATGAGAAATTGCGCGTGGCCAACGAGCAGCTGCGGCTCGAGCATCAGGCCTTGACGGATAAGAATATCGCTCTGCAGACCATCCTTGAGCATCTCGAGCAGGAGAGGGAAGAATACCGGCATGACATCTGCTCAAGCGTTGAACAGACTCTGACTCCGATAGTCAAGAAGCTGCGCCGAAACGAGGGATCGCCCAACGGCAAAGACGTGACCGCGCTGGAGGACGCCCTGGATTCGATCATAGGCGCGGGGGTGAAGACGTTTGAAATGAATCTTGGCACGCTGTCGCCGCGAGAGGCGGAAATTTGCGAGCAGATAATCAAGGGGCGGTCGTCCAAGCAAATCGCGGAACTCCTGAACGTATCCGTGTCGACCATCCATAAGCACCGGGAATCCGTTCGCCGCAAACTCCAGGTTCAGAACCAGGATATCAATTTATCCACCTATCTCCGCAACAATAAGAACCGCTGAGCGCGGATCGCGCTACGCAATACCTACGCAATAAATCCGCATCGAGGTAATGGCGCTCCAGTCGAATCTTGTGAGTACGGAAAAGAAGAAACGGCCCTATATAAGTGGGGCAATGGTTCTTTGAACTGCATCAGTGATCCACAGCTTGGAATTTGCATCGGAGTGCGCGTCGGGTCCATTGCCCCGCCCAGAACCGTCGGCCACGGATTAAGTTAAGTGGAGGGTCGGCCGATTAACCGGCGACGCATACAGACAGAATGCAGGGACAAACGACAATCTTGGCAGCGACCGTTGACCTCAATATGGGGGCAAGGACGGGCGCCTGCGCGACCGGGGTGAACGGGAAGATGGCCCGCGCCCCGCGCAGGCGCCCGGAGGCGGACTCGACGGAATCCGATGATGGCGCCGGTAAAGATGCGTCTGCGGGTCTGGTGGCGTCTTGGACGCCGGGTCACGAACAGTCGATCCGGGCGGGCGTGGAGGCACAACTGATATGGCTATGAGCAGCAGCAACATCAAGACAAAGAAGGCGACCGGAAAGCGGGGGCCGACAACCAAGACCTCGAGACAGCCCGCGCCGCTGGACCCATCGCCGCGGCGAGGGGACAAACACGGCGACCGAAATCGGGATCAGAAGGCTACGGATAATCTGGGAAAAATGGTCGAAGCCGCGGCGGTCGCGGTGGTCATGGTCGACGTCGAGGATCTTCCGGCCCTCGCCACACTTCATGAACAATTTCTGCGGATAGGAGAGGCCGCCGTCGATGCCAGCGGCATCATCGCCCGGGCGGCCGCGGCGGCCGCCCGGCTCGTGGGGAAAATCATGCTTAGTGACGTCCCCGACAAGCCGCAGGCGCTGGCCACGGTGGGCGACGCCGTCGCGGCGATTCAAAGCCTGGTGCGGGACAATCGCTCCGAGGCCGAGGTGGTGTTCCCGGCGGCGCTGGTGCTGGATGGCCGACTGCCATCCCCGAAGGAAGAATCCCCTGGCCGTCAAGGGACGGCGGGCGATGAGCGCCCTGCCGACACGGCCGCGAAGTTTGTGGAATCCGCCCCGGCTTCAACGCCGAAGCGGTCATCATCGACCGCGGTTTCCCTGGGGCATTCTTCGGAACGCGAACCTCTGATAATCAATCTGGGAAACAGCGACACCTCGCTTCTGGGGGAATTTATCACCGAGGCCAGGGAGCACTGCGCCACGGCCGAGCAGCAGCTCATGGATCTGGAAACCGGCGGCAACGACGAGGCCGCCATCAACGCCATCTTCCGCTGCTTTCACACCATTAAGGGCGCGGCGGGATTTCTGGACTTGAAACCGATTTCGGTGCTGTCGCATGAATCCGAAACGCTTTTGGACCTGGCCCGCAAGGGGACGGTCACGGTGGCCGGAACGGCCGCCGACATCGTCTTCGACGCCATCGACGTCATGCGAAAATTACTGGACGGGGTAGAGACGGTCATGAAAAGCGGCGGCAGCTTTGACGGCACGGCCGTCACGGCGTCGGTGCTCGACCGGCTCCGCCTGCTCTTGGAGAATCCGGATGCGGCCTCCCTCGGAGAGGCTCCGGCCCGGGTGGGCGACATTCTGGTCGATATGGGCGCGGTGTCTCAGGAGGCGATTGACGCGGCCTTGACGCACAAGGAAAAGGACGGTGAAAAGCTGGGCGAAACGCTGGTCCGGCAGGGGGTGGTCTCCGCCAAAGCGGTGGCGCGCGCCCTCCGGGAGCAGCACGCCCGAAAAGGCGGCCCCAGCGTCGTCAAGGAAATGGTGAAGATCGACACCGAACGCCTGGACCGGCTGATCGACACCATTGGCGAGTTGGTCGTGGCCGAATCGATGGTCGGACAGGACGAGGAGATCCTCAGTCTCGTCTCTCCCAAAGTCACGCGCAACGTCTCGCACCTGAATAAAATCACGCGCGAACTGCAGGAGATGGGCATGGCCATGCGCCTGGTTCCGGTGCGCCCCACGTTTCAAAAGCTGGCCCGCGCCGTTCGTGATCTTACCCGCAAGTCGGGCAAGGAGGTCGACCTGGTTCTCGCGGGCGAGGAGACCGAGGTCGATCGCAGCATCGTCGAGAATATCGGCGACCCGCTGATGCACATGATCCGGAATTCGGTCGACCATGGCATTGAGGCGCCGGAGGAACGGGAAGCGGCCGGCAAACCGCGCACCGGGCAAATCGCCATCAAAGCGTATCATCGAGGAGGAAACATTCACTTTGACGTGTGCGACGACGGCCGGGGACTGGATCGCGAGAAGATTCTGGCCAAGGCCCGCGAAAAGGGGCTGCTGGATGCGGGCAAAGAGCCGACCGACCATGAAATCTACAATCTTATTCTGTTGCCCGGGTTTTCCACGGCGCAGAAGGTCACCGATATCTCCGGCCGGGGCGTGGGAATGGACGTGGTCAAGAAAAACATCGAACTGATGCGGGGTCACCTGGATATCGCTTCAACCCTCGGCCGCGGCACCACCTTTTGCATGAAGCTGCCCTTGACCCTGGCCATCATTGACGGCATGCTCATCAAGGTGGAGGATGAACGATTTATAATTCCCACCCTGTCTATCGTGGAGTCACTCAGCCTCTTTCAGGATCAGGTTTTTACCGTTACGGGCAGAGCCAAGATGATCAACCTGCGGGGTGAATTACTCCCCCTTGTTTCCATCAGCGAATTATTCGGCTTGCGGTCGGTCACCCAGGCCAACGCCGGCAAGACCGTGGTGGTCGTCGAAGACGCCGCGCGGCGGGTCGGCCTGATCGTCGATACCCTTCTGGGGCAACGCCAGACCGTCATCAAGAGCCTCGGATCGACGTTTGCCGCTCAGAAATGGGTGGCGGGCGCCGCCATTCTGTCGGACGGCAGCGTCGGTCTTATCCTGGATGTCTCCGGCATTGCGCTCCTGGCCGATGCTCACCGGGCGGCGGTGGCGACGCCGGGCGACGTACCCGAAACCGCGGCGGAATTAGCGGTCGCCGAACCAGCTCTGTGATGTATGACCATTCGACCTCATTGAAAGGATATGAAGCATGAATGATATCACCACCACCGACCCGACCATGGTCGACCGGACCACGGGCGGAAGAAATCTGGCCGGGAAATACCTCACCTTCCGGCTGGATCGGGAAGAATATGGCCTGGAAATACTGAAGGTCAGGGAAATCATCGGACTGATGGGGATCACCAGGGTTCCGCGCACCCCCCATTACATTCGCGGCGTCATCAACCTGCGGGGCAAGGTAATCCCCGTGCTTGATCTGCGCGCCAAGTTTGGCATGGACGTCATCAGCGACACCGAGGAAACCTGTATCATCGTCGTCGAAGTGGAAGGCGCCGGTGAATCCCTTTTGATGGGAATCCTGGTCGATGCCGTGTCTGAGGTCCTCGACATTCAGGCCGGCGAGATTGAGGAGGCGCCGACGTTCGGCGCCGACGTCGATACCCGGTTTATCCTGGGAATCGGCAAAGTCAAGAACACGGTGAAAATCCTGCTGGACATCGATCGCGTTCTGACCGGAGTCGAAGCCGTCCTCGCCGACGGCGAGATGGTCCCGGCCGACGCGGCCTTGGAGGCGGAAATGGCCGAGGCCCTGCAGTAGGAAAGGCCCAGCGAAGGTAAACAAGGGTGAAATAATAAACAATCCGGACTCGAAGCATCGACCGGCCTGACAAACGTCGACGTCTCGGGTTTGATATGGGGAAGCATATGAAACAGAAGAGTATCCTCACCGTCATCATCGTGCTGGTCGCAGGAGTTCTGGGCGGAACGATCGCCGCCGGTGATCCCCCGACCATGAGCGTCAATTGGTATGGGTATTTCAAGCTGGACGGTGCCTACGATTACAATCCGACCAGCCACGGCAACTTCATCATGTGGATTCCGCAGGCCTCGACCTACGGCCACAAAGCGCAGTTCAATATGACCGCCAACGAAACGCGCCTCGGGCTGAACCTCACCGGCAACGGGTACGGTCAGATCACGGTCGGCGGTAAGCTGGAGGTCGATCTGTATGCCAGCATCAGCGGTGCGACCATCGCTGAGAATAAGGCCATGCTGCAATTGCGGCACGCCTACTTTTCGCTGGAAAAGGGAAGGCTCAAGGCCATCGCCGGCCAGACCTGGGACCTGATCTCACCATTGAATCCGACGACGCTGAATTACGCCGTGCTCTGGGGCTGCGGCAACACCGGTTACCGGCGCCCCCAAGTCAGCCTGTGGTACACGGCCAAGCCCAGCAAGACGACCGACGTTGTCGTGGCGGGCGGCCTGTTCCGCACCATCGGCAATGATCTTACGCCGACCCTCTCGTTGGCGGCCGGCGAAACCAACGACGGCGTCGACGACGGCACCAACTCGGCCATACCGACCTTTCAAACCCTGGTTGACGTCAAGCATACGACGGCTTCGGGCGGGTCCTACCGCGGCGGCCTCAGCGCCCTCTATGGATCATTAAATGCCGAAACCAATCACAACCGTTCTCAGCGATACTCCACCTGGTCCATTGTCGGCCATTTGGCGCTGTCACCCAGCCCCAAGTTCGGTTTCTCCGGAGAAGCGTTCACGGGCGCCAACCTGGGCAGTTATTTCGGCGGTATTCTTCGGAACAGCGAAATAAACGGATTGAAGACCTCCGGCGGCTGGCTCTCGTCCTGACTGCAGGCTTCCAAGAAGGTCCAAGTCTCGGCCGGGTATGGCCTCGATAATCCGGATGACAACAATATCGTCTCCGGTCGAACCAAAAACTCCTGCCTGTACGGCAATCTCCGCTATACCCTGGTGCCCAAGGCCACCGTGGGCGTCGAATTGTCGCAATGGCAGACGGAATATAAGGGAGTCGGGGCCTCGAAGGATTTCCGCGCCCAGACCTCTTTCATCCTGGGTTTCTAAAACTGACGACAACCGTGACAATAAATACTGCCGAGGCAGTAGGAGGCAATAATGCTTAACCGACTCAAGCTGTCCACCCGGATCTTAGCCCTGGGTGTGACCATTGTGCTGGCATTCGCGCTGGTCCTGGGATGGATCTATCCCAAGTTTCGGACCAAGATATACGACGCCAAATATATCAAGACGCAGGAACATGTGGAAGCAGCCTGGAGCGTGGCCGATTATTATTCCAAGATGGCCAAGGCGGGCACCATCACCACCGAGGAAGCCCAGAAACGAGCCCAGGGAGTGATCGGCAGCATGCGCTACGGAGACAATGACTATTTCTGGATCAATGACATGCGGCCGTTCATGATCATGCATCCGATCAAGCCGGAAATGAACGGCACCGATATCAGTCAGAACACCGACCCCACCGGCAAACGGATTTTCGTCGAGTTTGCCGAGATTTGCCGGTCCAAAGGGGGAGGATTGGTGAACTATATGTGGCCGAAGCCCGGATTTCCCAAACCGGTGCCGAAAATATCGTATGTGAAGTTGTACCCCGAATGGGGTTGGGTCATCGGCACCGGCGTATACGTCGATGATGTCCAGGCGGAGATGTCGAGTTTCTTCTATATCATCTTTTCCGTCGTGACCATCATTGCCATCGGCGGGCTGCTGATGTCATTCTTCATGGCCCGCTCGATAACGCGACCGATCAACAAGGCCATTGCCGGGTTGGTGTCCGGCGGCGACCAGGTCGGTTCCGCGTCCGAACATATTGCCGCGGCCAGTCAGTCGCTGGCCGAAGCGACGACCGAGCAGGCCTCATCGTTGCAAGAGACCTCCTCGGCCCTGGAACAGATGTCCAGTGTGACCAAGCAAAACGCCGACAATGCCCGTCAGGCCAGCCTGCTGTCGACCGAGGCCAGATCCGCGGCTGATAAGGGTACCGCGGCCATGGAGGGGATGTCGCAGGCGATCCAGGAGATCAAGCATTCCTCGGATGAGACTGCCAAGATCATCAAGGTCATTGATGAAATCGCCTTCCAGACCAATCTGCTGGCGCTGAATGCCGCGGTCGAAGCGGCCCGCGCCGGTGAGGCCGGCAAGGGTTTCGCCGTGGTCGCAGAGGAGGTCCGCAATCTGGCCCAGCGTTCGGCGGAAGCGGCCAAGAATACCAGTGCCCTGATCGAGGGAGCCCAGAAGAATGCCGACAACGGCGTCCATGCCACGCATGAATTCATGGCTATTCTCAATGATGTCACGACGTCCGTCAAAAAGGTGGCCGATCTTATCGGCGAAGTCTCCGCGGCCAGCAACGAACAGGCCCAGGGGATTGACCAGGTGAACTCGGCCGTTTCCCAGATGGATCAGGTCACCCAGCAGAACGCCGCCAACGCCGAAGAATCGGCGTCGGCCAGCGAGGAGCTCTCGGCGCAGGCGCAGCAGCTCCAGGCGATCGTGGGCGAGATGACCTATATCGTCGACGGCGCCAAGGCGAATTTCCGAATGGCCGAAAGCCCCTCGATGCCGATGGCGATCCGGTCGCATCAGGCGGTCGAAGGAACGTCGCGGGCCGCGGCCGTCAAGAACCGGATCGGGGTGGTGTTCAAGAAGCACGCGGATAAGGCGAAATCGAAGGCGGCTCCCAACCGGCAGCCAACCCACGCCCAGGAGATCATTCCCCTCGAGAAGGAGGAAGTGGCGGGGTTCTGATCCGATCGCCTCTGGCGAACCCTGTTTCTGCGAAGGTGTCGCTCCATGAACCCCTCGTCGCAACGACACCATGGGGAGCGCCGGGTCAATCCCGGCGCCCCTGCGCAGGGAAAAGAGATATGATGACCACGGCTGAGACGACCACGACGCCGTTTGTGCTGACGGTCACGGAGGACCGGATGCAGGTGCTGCTGTCTTGTCCGGGAGCGGTTGCCAAAGCGGCCGGCTTTCTCGAGGATGTTCAGAAGGAATTGGTGCGCCGCGGTATCGTGGCCGCGCGGGAACAGGAGGTGCTCCAGCAGGCCCTTAGTCAGGCCGGCGAGATGACCGGTGACGTGGTCGATATGATCGTGGCGCGCGGCCGACCGCCCCAGCCGCCGCAGGACGGCCGTCTGGAATGGACGGCCAACTTCTTCGGCGCCGGATACGCCGTCGACCCGGAAACGAAGCGGATCGATTTCCATCAAAAGACGGAAGACCGGGCCGTGAACCAAGGGCAGTTGCTGGTCCGGGTGCATCCGCCGCAAGAGGGTCAAGACGGGGCCGACGTCTACGGCGTTCCGATCAGAGTTCCGCGGGCCAAAGCCGCCGCTATTCAGGCCGGATCGCACGTGATTTGGGATGAGAAGGAGCGGGGATATTGCGCCCGCTGCAATGGACGGGTGCGGGTGGTGGGACGGCTTCTTGACATCGACAACGTCTATCATATCGCCGGCGACGTCGGCAACACCACCGGCAACATCAAACACAATGGTCAACTGATCATCGACGGAGATATCGAGCCGGATTTCAAGGTGGAGTGCACCGGGGACATTGACGTGCACGGTCTCATTTACGCCGCCGATATAGATTGCGGCGGCACCCTCGTGGCGCGCCGGGGAATTAATCAGTCCCTTTCGAAACGTATCCGCACGAGCGGGGACCTCGTGGCCAAATATATCCATAATGGCGCCATCGAATCGTCCGGAAGTGTTCACGTCGAAACGGAGATATTTCAGTCGCAAATCATCGCCGCCGGAGAAGTGACCTGCACGGCCGGGCGGATCGTGGGGGGTGAAATCCTGGCGGGCGGCGACATCACCGTCGGTGACGTCGGCTCGCGCGGCAACGTGAAGACCCTGCTGGTCGCCGGGCGGAACTGCGAATTGGCGGGCCGCCTGCAGGCCAATGCCGGCGCCATCAATTCGCTTAAGGAAACCCTCCGGGCGCTGACTCCCGTGTACAAACAGGCGATGGCCAATCAGGCCGCCCTGACCGCGGCGCAAAAGGAGGCCACGATGGAGATGGGCTTCAATATTTCGGAGGCGGCGGATGGGATCGCCGAAATGGAACGGCAAAACCGGGATCTGCGTCAGGAAGTGAATTCGGGCGGGGGGGCGCGAATTCGGATCATGGGGGTGATGCATCCCGGCGCCGTCTTTAGGATTTTTGATGCCGAATACGTGGTCGATGATATCCTGGCCGGACCGCAGGTTGCGGTTCGGCATCCCAGCACGGGAAACGTCACCCTGGCGCCTGAGTCAGACGACACCAGAGAGGACCAACATGAAAGCTGAGAACGTCAAACCCTTTATCGAGTCGGTTTCCGAACTGTTCACCAGCATGCTCGATTGCCGAGTCGAATCGGGCGATCTGATCCTGGCGGCCGAGGATTCAGGAATGCCGGATATCATCGGCGTCATCGGCCTGTCGGGGACGGCCCAAGGAATCGTCGCCCTGCGTCTGCCGGTCAAGACCGCCCTCAATCTGGTGGGGCGGATGGTGGGGAGAGAGTTTCGCGTCGTCGATTCCTCCATCATCGACGGCGTCGGCGAACTGGTCAACATAATCGCCGGCAGCGCCAAGGCCAAATTCCAGAAACATACCATTTCCATCAGCCTTCCCTCGGTCGTGCGGGGGAGTATCTATACGGTGAGCAACCTCAACAGCACGGTTTGGCTCACGATACCGTTTACGAGTCCCTTGGGTGAGTTTTCGCTGTCGGTTTGCTTTAAATCGGTAGTGACAACAGAGAAGGAGAGCGCGCATGCAGGTGTTAGTCGTTGATGATTCTCAGATCATGCGCCGAATCATTGTCGTGGCGCTGAAGAAGCTGGGGGTTGGCGACATCATTGAAGCCGCGAACGGCCAGGAGGCGTTTGATATCATTTCCGGGGAAAACGCCATCGGGCTGGTGCTCATGGATTGGAACATGCCGATCATGAACGGGATCGATGCCGTCCGCAAAATTCGAGCCGGAGGCAAAGGGGTCCCGGTGGTCATGGTGACCACCGAAGCGGAGAAGGAAAAAGTGATCCAGGCGATCAAGTCGGGGGCCAACGACTACCTGATCAAGCCTTTCACGCAAAAGGATATTCAAAAGAAGCTGGAGAAGTTTCTGCAGCCGGCCGGCGGATGAGGCCTTCTGCAATCCGGTCGGAAATGTCACCGCCTACGTGAGGTCCAAGAACGGCCATGAAGCAAATGACCTTTGAGAAGCTGCGAACCCTGGTGTATGAGACCAGCGGGATTACGCTCGCGGACAATAAGCAGGCCATGGTCTGCGCCCGAATCGCCAAGCGCATGCGGCAACTCGACCTTGCGGATTATGACCAATATCTCCACTATGTGATGCAAGAGCCCAGCGGCGACGAACTGCAGCAGATGGTGGATGCCATATCCACGAACGTCACCAGTTTTTACCGGGAACCGGTCCATTTCGATTATCTGCGACGGGCCATAACCGATTGGATAAATGACGGCGCGCGCACCCTGCGCTTCTGGTCGGCGGCCTCGTCCACGGGCGAAGAGCCGTACACGATTGCCATGGAGGTCATGGAGGCCATGGGACATCGGGCGGTAACGGCCAAGGTCTTGGCCACCGATATTTCCGAACGCGTGCTGGAAGTCTCCCTTCGCGGTGAGTATCCCGAGGAGCGGCTGGAACCGGTGCCGGACCTGCTTCGCAACCGCTATTTCCTGCGGCAGCGCCGCCAGGGGAAGACAATCTATGTCGCCGGCGACGCCCTGCGCGCCATGGTCGTGTTTCGGCAGTCTAATCTGGCCTCGTTCCCGTATCCGTTGCGCAGCTCGCTGGACGCGATCTTCTGCCGAAACGTTATGATCTATTTCGACCGCGCGGTCCGGGTCGGTATGGTGCAGGAATTCCAGCGCCTGCTGAAACCGGGCGGGCAGCTGTTTGTCGGCCACGCGGAAAGCATCATGGGGTTGTCCGATTGCTTCACGTGTATCAAACCATCCATCTATGTGAGAGATTGATATCATGGCATTGATTGTGGTCGGGATATCGGACATGCGGGTTTCCAGCAACCCCAACGACGTCTTCATCACCTATTCGCTGGGGTCCTGCATCGGCCTCACGGCCTATGATCCGGTCCTGCGCATCGGCGGCATGATTCACTACATGCTGCCCATGTCCAATATCTCCCCGGAGAAGGCCACCCTGCGACCGGCCATGTTCGCCGACACCGGCGTTCCGGCCCTGCTCAACGAGTTGTGCTCCATGGGAGCCGCCAAGGATCAGCTGGCGATCAAGGTCGTGGGGGGGGCGCAATTGATGGACCAGCACAAACTGTTCAATATCGGTGAACGGAATTATCTGATTCTCCGAAAGATCATGTGGAAGAACAATATTCTGATCAGGGCCAACGACGTGGGCGGGGGATTGTCTCGGACGCTTCGTCTCGAACTGGACACGGGCCGGGTGTGCGTCAAATCATCACAGGGGGAAAAGGAAATATGAACGTAAAGAAGGATATCAGCGCCCGCATTTCGACCTTACCGACGGTGCCGGTATTGGCCAGCCGGCTGGTACACGTGCTTAACGATCCGGATGCCGCCCCGGCCGAAATCAGCCGGTTGATCGGGCTCGATCCGGCCTTGACGGCCAATACTCTCAGGGCCGCCAATTCCTCCTACCTGGGCTTTACCAAGCCGGTTACCTCCTTGGCCGAGGCCATGTTTCGGCTGGGGACCAAGTGGGTGTTCCAGATCGCCTTTTCCTCGCTCGTGTATACCAATCTCAGGCAGCCGGCGGCGGGATACGGCTTGGCGGCCGAGGACGTCTGGCGACACTCGATGGCGGTGGCCATTATGGCCGAGTCGCTGCGCGATCACATGAATATCCGGGACATCGGCGCCATCTACACCGCCGGCCTGCTCCATGATATGGGCAAGATCGCCTTGGGCGAATTCGTCTCCGACGCTTTCCCGGCCCTGCAGCAGGCGGTGACGGAGGGGCCAGCCACCTTTGAAGAGGCGGAGCAATCGATCTTGGGGATCGATCACGCCGAAGTCGGCGCCCTCATCGCGCAAAACTGGCGCTTTCCCGAAAATATCGTCGACTGCATACGCTGGCATCATCATCCCGATAAGGCGCCCGTGACGACGCCGATAATTGACCTGATCCACGTCGCCGACTCCGTCTGCCTTATGGAAGGCCTTGGCCTCGGCCGCGACGATTTGCATTACCGGCTTCATGGCCCCTCGCTGGAGCGCTTGTCGTTGAGCGCGGAGGTTATCGAGCTGGCTATCAGCCAAACGATTGTGTCGCTGGACGACATCAACGCCATGTTCATTGATATGCCGGCCGTCCCGGCAGGGAGGTGAAGAGATAATGGCTTGCAGTATTTTGATCGTTGACGATTCCAAAACGATTCGCTCGATTCTGGTCAAGACCCTGCGTCTGACCGGACTTCCGGTCAACGAAATTTTCGAGGCCGGCAACGGCCGCGAAGCGCTGGAATGCCTGCAGGGCAATTGGGTCGACTTGGTCATGACCGATCTGAACATGCCGATCATGACGGGAATCGAGCTGATCAATGCCATGGTCGGCGATCCCCTGCTGAAGGACATCCCCATCGTCGTTATTTCAACCGACGGCAGTTCCACCAGAATCGAGGAACTCAAGGCCAAGGGCATCCGCGAGTATATCCAGAAGCCATTTACGCCGGAGGCCGTCGGCACCATCATCAACGCCCTGCTGGGGGTTAAACATGAGTGAACAAAGCATTCGCGATGCCCTCGGCCAGGTCGTCGCCAGGGTATTTCAGCAGACGGCCTTCTTGTTTCCGGAAGCGATCAATCTGCAGGATGGCATCGCCTTCGGTGACCAGGATCTCATCTGCGTGTCGCTGTCTTTTTCCGGCGAGCGCTCCGGGGATATTTCGCTGATTCTGCCGACGGCCTTATGCCAGGAGTTGTCGGCCAACATCCTCGGCGAAGACATGACCGAAGACGGCGCTCCTGAAAAGGGGCTGGATGCCGCCAAGGAAACCCTTAACATCATCGCCGGCCAGTTGCTTATCCAGGTATTCGGTGAAAAAGCCCTTTTCAACCTGGCCGCGCCCGAGGTCGGGGAACTGGCCGCCGACGGCTTCTTTACCGCCATCAAGGACAAGGTGTATGTCTGCAGCATGGTTGATGATCATCCCATCATCGCCGCGCTGAACATGAAAATGGACGCCTATGAGCATACGAGTACTGGTTGTTGACGATTCCGCGATCGTTCGAAGGATATTTTCGACCGAACTGGCCCGCGATCCCGCAATTGAAGTGGTGGGGACGGCCCCCGATCCGTTTGTCGCCCGGGACAAGATCGTCAGCCTGCAACCCCATGTCCTGACGCTGGACATCGAAATGCCGCGCATGGACGGCATCGCCTTTCTGCGCAAGCTGATGAAGTATCATCCCCTCCCGACGGTGGTGGTGTCCTCCCTTACCCCCCGAGGAAGCGAGCTGGCCCTCGAAGCCATCGATGCCGGGGCGGTCGAGGTCATCTGCAAGCCGGGGGCCTCGTACACGGTCGGCGACATGGCCGTGGAGTTGATCGAAAAGATAAAAGCGGCGTCCCATGTCCAACTGTCTCGGAGAACGGAGTCGGCCGATGCCATCCATTCCCGGAAGCTGGCCCTGACCAAGACCACCAAAAAGGTCATTGCCATCGGCGCCTCGACCGGCGGTATCCAGGCCTTGCAGTCGGTGCTCACGTCCCTGCCCGCCAACACGCCCGGCATCATGGTGGTGCAGCATATGCCGGAAAGCTTCACCCGCTCCCTGGCCCAGCGCCTGAACGACCTCTGCGACATGGAGGTCAGCGAAGCGGTCGACGGCGACTCGGTGGTTTCCGGCCGCGTTCTTATTGCCCCGGGCAATTATCACATGATGCTGCAGCGATCGGGCGCCCGGTACTACGTGCGCGTCGCCGGAGGCCCCCTGGTCAATCGGCACCGACCGTCGGTGGAAGTCCTCTTCAAGTCGGTGGCCAAGTTCGCCGGCAGCAATGCCGTGGGGATCATTATGACCGGCATGGGGGCGGACGGCGCCGAGGGAATCAGGGAGATGCGCCAAGGCGGGGCCTATACCATCGCCCAGGACGAGAAGTCCTGTGTCGTCTTTGGCATGCCGAAAGAAGCCATCAAACTGGGCGGCATCGACCGCGTGGCGTCGCTGGAATCTATCCCGAACGAAATTCTCACTCATCTTTAGCCGGTGTGGCGACACGGTATTTCCTGCGGGCGGCCGAGTGGTCGCCGGCATTTCCTCCTGCCGCGTCATAGCCGGGGGATTCGTCAAGACGAGGAAGATAGTGTTGCTGACGTAACCCCGCCCCTTAGACGGTATTCCAGGGGCCCGCCTCAGGGCAGGCCGGTCCTTTTTGGGATTAAGCTCTACGGGAGCCGCCTTGACAATTGATTTGAAACAAGCTATTGAATGTTATGCTCCCCGGCGATATCCTCTTCTTCGATAATATCACCATGGCGTACGGCGACGTAACCGCCCTGGACCAGGTTTCATTCACTCTCCGGGAAGGCGAAATTTTCGGCTACATCGGGCCTAATGGAGCCGGCAAGACGACCACCATCAAAATTATGGTCGGACTAATCCGAGACTTTGCGGGCGGCTATCGGGTGTTGGGGACGGATGCGGTGAAGAATCCAACCGTGCTGCCATCACAGTTGGGCTATCTGCCGCAGCAAGTAGCCTTTCAGGAATGGCGAACCGTCGATATGGCCCTTAAGACTTTGGGTGAGTTGTCGGGGCTGAATGCGGCGGAGGTCGAGGAGGGCCTGCGGCAATTATTGCCGCTTCTGGATTTGATGGACGTACGACAGCGGAAAATTTCAGAGTTGTCCGGCGGCACGATACAGAAAGTGGGGTTGGCGCAAGCCCTGCTTCATCGACCCCGGCTGCTGGTGCTGGACGAGCCGCTGAACGGGCTTGATCCGACCAGCCGCAGCGCACTCAAAGCCTTATTGCGGCAGATCAGTCGCAACGGCACGACCATCTTTTTCTCATCACATATCCTGAGTGACGTGCAGGATATCGCCGGCCGGATCGGCATTATCAATCGCGGCCGCATATTGCGAATAGGAACCATGGATGAATTGCAGTCACATCTTTCTCCGGGGCTGATAATTGAAATTCACCTTTCCGGGGATTCGCAGGCGGCTGCGGAGCGACTTTGCCTTCCTGCCGGCGTCGAGGCCTGGCCGACCGGCCCTGATCGCCTGCGGTTGCGCGCGGCGAAAACGGCCGACCTCGACATAATATCGGATGACGTATTATCACAACTGCTGCGCTTAAACTATCACGTCCGGTGTTTCAAGCCGGTCGATAGTGATTTGGACGAGGTCTTTCTACGATACGTGGGTGGAGAATAATTTCATGATATTGGGCCGTCTCTTTAAAGATGAATTGACGGGATTCTATCGATCGAGCGTGATGGTCGTGCTTTGGGTGGGGTTGCCGGTTCTGGGCGTGTTCCTATATCTGTTGAACCCGCAGACGGAGCCGGAGTTGCCCTTCAGCGTGCTCTTTGCCAGCGTCGTTTCGGGGTTGGGTGGGACTTTGGCATCCATTATGATCTCCGTCCACCTGATTCACGAAAAGAATCAACGGGTGTATGAGCTGTTTCTGGTCAGGCCGGTTCCGCGCCGCGACATCCTTCTGGCCAAATTTCTGGCGGTATTTGCCTGTGTGGCCGTGGCCAGCGTCGTCTCTCTGGCCCTGGGGGTGACACTCGATCTGGTATTCCACGGGCGCCTTTCCCAGGCGGTGACGGGAAACTCCCTCCAATCCCTCCTATCAGGTTTGTCAACCATTGCGGTGGCCTGCGCCGCCGGCGTGCTGATAGGGGTGTGCGCCAGGACCGTTCTTTTGGGAATAGTCCTCATCGTGTTTGTCAGCAGCAATGTCTCGGCGCTGGTGGCGCTGTTGCCGGCCATGCTCCGGCTGCCGAATCCATTCGCCTATTCGCTTCTGATCGGCACGGTTCTGGCCGTCGCCGGTATGACGGCGGCCGTGCTGATCTTTAACCGTATGCGATTCTAGTGGGGTGCGGACAAATCTATCGCGATAGGTTCCCGGCCTCTGTCATCGTCTCGTCAGCCTCGGGACCGGCGCCGGCGGACGCGTTCCACGATCGGCTGCGGCGCGATTCGGGCACGGCACCGAGAAGGGTTTGCGGTCGAGCAGGAACCAGATCAATCAAGCCGGTCGAACCGGTCTTTCGTTATTTCCGCACGCACCGTCCCGGTATGCGCAATATTCGCAGGCTCAAACAGCAGCAATTTGACATGTCCCTGCGGTACGACGCGATGTTCGACGCCTCGCGGGACAATATAAAACTCGTCCGGGCGGACTTGGATCGAGGCGTCTTTCATCTGAATGTCAAGGATGCCTTCTAGGACATAGAACATTTCGTCTTCACCGTCATGGGTATGCCAAGGAACCTTGTCTCCTTCACACCGGACCAGTTTCACCTGCTGGCCGTTTAATTCCCCGACAATCTTCGGCGAATAGGTGTCGGTAAATCTCTTGAAGCAGTCCGCGATATTGATGACCCGTGCCATCAGTGGCTCCCTTCACTCAGAGTGGTTCATTTTGTCATTTGACGAAGCCGCCGCAGGATATCGGCGATTACGGCGCCCGGCGACACAGTTCCGGGGCCGTACGGGAGCGTTGAAAAAGCCCCACTGTCTTTGACGATACGGCCTCCCTCCCGGCCACCTTCCGGAGGCAATGAATTCGAAATGCCCTTTGACATAACCTCCTGAGGTCTATATAATCTTTCTCTTCCAGAGCGGAGCGGCAAACCGACCGGCCTTGTAGGAGATTGCCACCAGTACTATTCCAGCGATCAAGCAAAGCGCTATCGCCATGAAAGAGGCCTCGATGCCGAAACTGCCGCCGGTGAAGGCTTTCGGGCCTGAAACCGTCGTGTTGAGTAGTCCCTCATAGGTGGTGCCGGAGTTGGGCATGCTGAACAGGCCTGATTGGCAATAGTTCCAGCCCATATGAATACCCAGAGGAAACCAGATTCTGCGGGTGTACATAAAGGCCGCGGTGTAGAAAATGCCGCCGACGATTATCAGTGATATTGACGTCAGCACCGTGGCGTTTTCGTTGGCCTGGTGGGCAAAGCCGAAAAATACGGCCTGGATCATGAATGCTATCCAGGTCCCCAGAAGCTCTTCGGTCAATTTGAAGAGTATCAACCGAAAGATAAGCTCTTCAAGAAAGGCTCCCATCGCGAATTTCACGGCCAGGTCCAGGGCGACTCTGCTATTGGAGGCCAGGCTGACAAAATCCAAATAGCCGAGAGAATAGAGGATTACGACAATCGTTACCACCAGCCCCATCGAAATCAAAAATCCGAGTCCGAATTCCCGGAAAACTCCGACCGAAGATAATTCCAGCGCCCTGCGCTTCTCCACATGTTTGGTATAGAAACGATACGCCATGACGAACAGCGAAAAGAATACGGCCGCCTCAATGTATTTGACAACGATTTGGGTACCGTCGGACAGCGCCGAAACGATCATCAGTTTGAATACTTTATCCAGCACGAAGATCGGCACCAAAAACGACAGCGCGATCAACAATCGCACCAGAGGAAATTGAATAAATCGGCCCGTTTTGCTCCGGGGCAGGGCGCGCGTGAATTGCTCATGAGGAAATATATTCATCAATTCTCCATACAGACCAAGACCGTGCAGTCCGCAATTCTGATGGGAATGCCGCCAAGCCTCCTTAAGTATAGATCAGCCATCGCCAATTCCAAACAAGAAATCCCGCTTCCTCGGGAAACAGGTACCAGGCAGCCTTAAACGGGATCGATGTTCACGGCGCGGTTTGCGAGACCCGTTCGCAGGCCGGGCATTGATGGGGCGGCTTGAGGATTGCCATTTCGGGGGGGGCTGGTCTCCAAGGGCGGTTGAAAATCCATTGAAACAACATAGGGGCCATGGGGTTAGGGCGAAAAGAGTTCGTTGAATCCGCTGGCGGATAGCCCGGCCCATAATCCGTTGTCTATTCGTCGGGTCACACCGCCGCATTAGCGTCGGCAAGACCGGACGAAACGGAAGAATGCGCTTTATGGGATAGCTTCACTGCATCCACGCGCGATATGGCAGGGGGGGCGCAATTATTGTGAAAGAATCGATGCGGTCGAGGAACTATATCATAGATGCAGCCGGTGAGTATCGGTGGAAGGCAAAGGCGGTCGAAATACAATTGGCAGAGGGGGGACCGGTAAACAGTCTTTTGTCGGCGTCATGGGAATTCACCCGCCGCAATCCCGCTTCCGGCGGGGCACCAGGCAAGGGAGGCCCGGGATTCGACCCAAACTGTCAGCCATAGATAGTACCCAGCGATTGAAAGCTTTGTGAAACATCATAGAATTGGGAGCGCATATGAAGCGATTGGCCTTATTCCTGCTTGTTGCGGGAGCAATTTTCATGGCGCCGAGTCTGTCGGCGCAGAATCTACTCGATGGTCCTCAGGGATGTATCTATGATTCCGTGTACAACCGCTACTTGGTTACGAATTACTGGTCGAACTCGGTCGTGGAAATTGATTCACTCGGCAATCAAAGCTATTTCGCCTCCGGCCTTGCGAGATGCATGAGTATCTACATAAAAGACACGATCGTCTATGTCTCTACCGAATACGGACTCATTGCTTTCCACCTCGCCACGCGCCAGCCGATCACGTTGCCGCTGACCGGTATGCCGACGCCGCTGAGGAATTTCGACGGCCTGGCCGCAGACACGTCCGGGAACCTTTACATGATCGATGTCGGCGGAAGAATCATCAGAATCCGACTAAGCGATTATGCCTGCTCGATCTTTTCGGCGGGGTTGGTCACTCCGACTCAGGATATCGTTTTTGACATCGCCAATAATCGGCTGCTGGTCGGCGGTTGGCTGGCCAACGCGCCGATCCAGGCCATTCGGATCTCCGACGGATCGGTAACCACCGCGGTGGTCACGTCTATGGGATTTATCGACGGGATCACGATGGATAGATACGGTAACGTCTACATCTCACATGCCACGGGGGGCAAGATCTATCGGTATCCGAAAGGATTTACTCAGCCTCCGGAAGTGATATCCGAAGGATATGCCGAGCCGTCCGGATTGGATTATAACAACCATGACGACGTCCTCGGCGTGCCCAGTTTCTACACCAGCCAATTCGACATAATTCCGGTGGATTTTTCCCCCGAGGTCAATCGGTGGGATTTCAGCGATAACGCCGGGGGGGACGGGGACGGCATCTTTGAGGCGGGTGAGACCATCGACCTCATTGCCTCCGTCATCAATGTCGGACGATCGGAGGTCGGTGAGGTGCGGTTACGGCTCCTGCCGACCAACGCCGCCCTCGTCGTGGCCGATAGAGAGGTGAATCTGGGGGATATCCCGGCGCACGATTCCGCCGACAATGGCGGGTCGCCGATCTCGTTCACCATTCCGACGGATTATATACCCTGTCTGGATTCATTCTTCCTCGAGTTATCTTACACTAAGGACGGGCTGATCGTCGATACCTTCGGAGTGCGGCAGGTGATCGGGGCGCCGCAAGTGCTGCTGGTCGATGATGACGGCGGCGACAGCCTCGAATCCTACTATATTCAGTCATTGGAGCATTTCAGTATTCCCTGTGCGAGACTCGACGCCTCCCAGCCGTTTTCGGCGTCGGATCTGTCGGAGTACGATCTGGTCGTCTGGTTCACCGGGGACAACCGCCCCGAACCGATAAATTCGGACGACGTCGCTGCGATGCAGGGTCTTATGGATGGGGGGGGGCGGCTGCTTTTGACCGGTCAGCGGATTGCCGCCCAACTGGCGGGATCGGGCCAGAGCGGTTTTCTGAGCGACTATCTGAGATGTACCTACCTTTCTACGGCCGCGATTCCCACCATCTTGTCCGGCGCTGTTGATTCCCGGATTTTGACGGTTGATGATTCTGTCCGGATATTGGGTGTGACAGGAGCCAATAACCAGACGGCGCCCGACCATCTTTCGGCGGCCAACGGAGGTATTGGAGAGCTGGTATATCTTTTCCAGACGGACCTGGGGGCCGTTTCATATACCGGCCCATATCAATTGCTCTTTCTCGCCTTTGGCTTTGAAGGGATTATCGCCGGGAATTTTCGTTTCCGCGAGCGGGATACCGTCATGGCTCATATCCTTGATTTCTTTCACTACCGGCAGCCGGGGGCAATGCGGTTGGCGGTTTCTCCGGGAAACCAGATGCGTCTGGCCAATCATACACCGTCGATCGAGTGGTCGTATCAAGCCCCGGGATATGTGCAACAGATGTTTCAGGTCCAGGTGGGAAGCGACGATGACTGGGCCGCTGCGGAGATGTGGGATTACGGTCCGATTTCCGGATCAGACACCAGTGCTATCTATGCCGGCAGTGAGCTGATAGACGGCCACGATTACTTCTATCGGGTGCGGGTCACCGACGGCTCCACGTGGTCATGCTGGTACTATGGACAAATGCGAATGAATGCCGCTCCTGTGCCGCCCGCGGATCTGGTGCCCGATAACGGTCTGCAACTACCGGCCACCCCGCCGTATGTATTATCTCAGGGCAATGCGACCGACGCCGACGGCGATCCCCGGTGGTATTCGTACGCCGTGTATGCGGATAGCCTCTTGACGACGCTTGTCGCGCAGGCGTCGGATCAACCGGAAAATCCGGGGGGGACAACATCATGGCAGATACCGACGCCCTTGTCGGCCGGCTCCGATTACTTCTGGCGGGTGCGCGCCGGCGATGGTTTCGAGTTTGGCGAGTGGAGCCATTTGGCCTCATTCGTCGTTGGGCATAGTTATACCTGCGGCGATGCCAACGGCGACCGGACGGTTAACGTCGGCGACGCGGTCTACGTGATCAACTACATCTTCAAGAGCGGAAAAAATCCCGATCCCCTTGAAGCTGCTGATGCCAACTGCGACGGCTCCCGCAACGTTGGTGATGCCGTCTACGTGATAAATTACATCTTCAAGGGCGGCCCGGCGCCATGTTGTCCATGAACGCCAGATTGATATGGACCAATGGAGGCCGGCGATGAATCGGTCCCTTATGCCTTGCGCCTATCCTGGGCGGGGATGTTTCGGCGATCTTCCTCCCTTTTCCGGGAACGGGCGCGGCGGCTTATGCGATGCCGCAGGCAAAAAGCAAGGAGAATAAAATGAAGTTGTCAGGTCTATGTTTCATGGCCGGTTTGGTCCTGTCCCTCGTTACCGGCGCGGCGGCGGATGCCGTCAACACCCATCCCCTTGTCGCCGCGACCTATTTCGGTGGTTCAGCCGTGGATCAGGGGTGGCCGTCGACGCCCTCTATCATCGACGCCGAGGGGAATATTGTCTTCGTGATTTCGACCAGCTCATCCGGCCTGGCGACCTCGGGGGCCTATGATGTCAGTTCCAACGGCGGTGGCGACGTCCTGGTGGTCAAGATGAACCCGCAGCTGACCTCGGTCCTGGCCGCCACTTATCTGGGCGGCAACGCCTCTGATTCTCCATCCAGCATTGGTATCGACAATGGCGGTCACATCTATATTGGGGGCACGACTTCGTCGTCGAACTTTCCAACTTCGCCGGGGGCCTACGACCGCACATTTGTCGGTGGCGAGGGGTTCGTGGCCGAATTCAGCGCCGATTTGGATACTCTGCTTGCCTCGACCTTCATTGGCGGTAATGCCAGCGATGGCGTCGATGACATAGCCCTCTCTGCTGACGGTTCGGTTTTTGCGGTGGTAGAAACGGGATCTACGGATTTGATCACCTCCCCCGGAGCGATTAGAGGCAGCTATTATGGCGGTACCTCTGACTATTATGTAATACGATTAAACAGCGCTCTCACCATCGCTCCGGCCGCCACCTATCTGGGAGGGAATCGTGAAGATTGGGGGGCAAGACTCCACCTCGATGCTGCCGGCGACATATATGTCACCGGCAGCACCTTTTCCACCAACGTGCCGATGACCCCCGGGGCCTTTGACGCTGTGAACGGCGGCAATTCGCTGGACGGCATTATCATGCACCTCAACAAAGATCTGACGACGATTCTGGCATCGACCTATATCGGCGGCAATAGCCCCGACTGGATATATTGCGTCGATTTGGCGAAGAACGGCGACATCTATATCTCCGGCCACGCCGATTACCAATGGCCGGTTACGCCGGGGTGTTTTGACTCCACCTATAACGGGGGCCCGGCCGGTCAGGGAAGTGATTCCTATGTTGCTCGGATGAGCGCCGATCTGACCACGCTCAAAGCCTCGACATATCTGGGCGGCGCGGCCTGGGATTGGGGCGTCGATATAGCCGTTGACAGCAACGATCTGGTCTATGTGGTCGGCGAAACCGTATCACCCGATTTTCCCCTGACGCCGGATGCCTATGATAAGACCAGGGGCGATACGACCGAGATGTTCATTGCGATACTTGATAGTACGATGGGCCGCTTGCATATGTCGACGTTCATCGGCGGTGCAGGTGCGGACAGGTGGCCGGGGGTGTTGCTTGACGACAGCAACAGAATATATGTCATCGGTTATACGGAGTCCAGCGACCTGGCCACAACCTTGGGAGCGTACGACGGCAGTTATAATGGGGGCGGCGATATCTATGTCGCCGAATTTGCCTTCGATCCGTTCACGCGCATAACCGACCTTGCTCCCGTTACCGAGCCGGAATGTGCCTCCGGCGCATATTGGGCGGACTATGACAATGATACCTATCCCGACCTCTTCGTCACCCGCTGGTGGCAATCCGGCAGTCATCTCGACGCGCTGTATCATAACAACGGCGACGCGACGTTCACCAAGGTCGCCGACCAAATTCCATCACAAGAAGGTGATGCCCTCGGCGCGACCTGGGGCGATTATGACAATGACGGCCATGAAGACCTGTTTGTGGCTCGACCGCGACTTAATTCGCCCGGGGCAGAGAACTACCTGTACCACAATGGCGGTGACGGTTCCTTTACGAAGGTTACTGCTTCCCCGCCGGCAACCGACCAGGGCACCAGCACCCATACGGCCTTTGCCGATCTTGATGATGATGGGGACCTGGACCTATTTGTCAGCTATCACAATATCCCTGTCCCGACCGGCGGATTGGGACTTTATCGCAATGAGGGCAGAGGCACCTTTGTTCGCCTGGCCAACGGCGACGTCGGCCTGGACAGTGATGATTGCGGTGCGATCGGCATCGCCGACTATGACGGCGATGGATATCCCGATTTGGTGCACGCCCGCAACATGCTGACCAGCCTCAGTTATACCAACGACGGCGATGGGACATTTACCTCGGTGGACAACCCCGTCTCGGCCGACAGCACCCGCGCCTTTGGCTGGGGAGATTATGACAACGATGGGGACCTTGACCTTTGCGGCGGCGATGATTGGGCGCAGGGTCTCATTTTGTACCGCAATGACGGCAGCGGCCTTTTCACCAGATTGCCTGTCGATCCCGGAGATACGACCGGAACCATCATGCGCAAACCGTACTGGGTCGACTATGACAACGACGGCGATCTGGACCTGTTCGTACTCAAGCAAGGTGCGGCCTATGCCCCGGCTCAGGCCGCCTTGTACATCAACCAGGGAGACGGCACGTTCTACAAAAAGGAGATGTCGGTTATCGTCACTGATTCAGGATCGTCCTCGGGTGCGGCCTGGGCCGATTACGATCGGGACGGCGATCTGGACGTATTCATCGCCAATACCAATTCCTCTCTCAGCGCCTTTTACCGCAACGACGTCGGCAACGCCAATAATTGGATCAGCATCAAATGCGTCGGCACGACCAGCAATCGTTCCGGTATCGGGGCCAAAGTACGCGTCAAGGCGCATAGCGGCGGAAGGGATGTCTGGCAGTTGCGCGAAATAGCCGGCCAGTCGGGATTCTTCGGCCAGGATGAAATGCGGGCGCATTTCGGGCTGGGGGATGCGGCCAATATTGATTCCCTTCAAGTGGTGTGGCCGAGCGGAAAGATCTCGGTCTTGACTGACGTGGCCCCCAATCAATTCCTGACCATAACCGAATTCCGCTGCGGCGACGCCAACGGCGATTGGACCATAAACGTCGGCGACGCGGTCTTTGTGATCAATTACATCTTCAAGAGCGGCCCGGCCCCGAATCCGATCGAGGCCGGTGACGCCAATTGCGACGGCGCCCGCAACGTCGGCGACGCCGTTTACGTGATCAATTATATCTTCAAGAGCGGCCCGGCCCCCTGCTGTCCCTGAGCGCCGGGATGATTTGAACCAACGGGGGTCGGTGAGAAACCGGCCCCTCTTCATAAACACCTGTTCCAAACCAATGTCCGGCCGTACCGGGCACCATCAGACATAAGACGGCAAGTAGCCTTCCCGTCTGGGGCGGCTGTGATGCCATTGTCGTTCGATGAATTGTGCGTGGGAGCTCCAGCAAATTCCCCCCCACTTCCGTATAATAGATTGTCATTTTTAAGTCTAGATGTCCCCACAGCCGGGCTGTGGGTCGCCCATTCTTGATAGAAACTCTAATGGGGGAGGTGTAAATGCAACAGATCGGTCGATTCAGGTGGAGATTCGGAGCGGTGTCTTTGGTAGGACTGCTCTTGGTTCTGTCAGCCCCGCAATTTCTGGCCTGCGGCGGATATGCCCACCAGGCATATGCCGGCGCCGGTGTTGAAGGTCCTACCGACGATATCGCCTACCTTGCCCAGTACGGCACGTGGATGGATGTCGAGCCTTTCGGAAATGTCTGGCTGCCCAGCGTCAACTCCGATTGGCGGCCTTTTGCCTATGGACATTGGGTATGGACCGACGCCGGCTGGGCTTGGGTATCCTATGAGCCATATGGCTGGCTGGTTTTTCACTACGGCAACTGGAATTTCCAGCCGGATATAGGCTGGTTCTGGATCGAGGGCAGCGAGTGGTCGGCGGCGCCGGTGGAATGGCTCAATTATGATGGCTACTGCTCATGGGCGCCCCTGCCGATCGCCGGCGCCGAATGGCAGGAACCCTGGGATGAGGCAGGCCTTCGCTGCTGGGTCGTGGTCAGGAATCGGGACCTTGATCGCGACAATATCGGCCATTACCGGATCGGCCGGCCGCCATTTCCCCGGGAAAAGGATAAGAGAGATGTCTTTCATCAGCCGCTCGGTGTTCATGAGTTTGAGAAAATCGCCGGCCGCAACGTCGTACCGGTAGCCCTAAATCCCGGCCCGGTGCCGGTCTATATGAATCCCAGGCAGGCGGCCAGACGTCACGAAGCGCCGCCGGGCGAAGTTCAGCATGAACCAAGGCCGTTGGAGCAGACAGCGCCGGAAAACCGCCCGACCGAAGTTCGTCCGGCCGAAAACCAACCACGGGAGGCTCCTCCGGCGCAGGCGCAGCCGGAAAGAAACCGACCGGAGGAAATCCAGCCGGTGCAGCTGCATAGGATGGTCTTGCCGCAGAATGAAGAGGCCAGGGTGAGAAAGTACAGTCCGCAGGTCGAACGAAAAGTCCTGGTCCCGAGAGGCAATAGTAACCCGCCTCCCCGTAAAGAAGCGGGCGGCAAAAAAAGGAAATAACTACGCATAGCAAAGCTTTTCGGACATAGCCACAGTGTTGCGATTTGTCAGGACGGAAGCCGTGTGCAACTTGGCCATGAGTACTGGCTGATTTGAACCGACGGGGGCCGGTGAGGAACCGGCCCCTTTTTCTTTGCGCCTATCCTGCACCTACGCCTGGTCAAGGCAGATTAGACCAAACATAAAACGGAAAATCGTTGTTCTGTTTCGGGATGGGTAGTCTTCTGTCGCTTTTCAATGGATTGCGAGAATAGGTCTTGGAGAATGCCCTCTTCCGGGGAACAAATCCGCCTTTAGGCGCCGTCCGTTTTCACGGTCTCGGCGACGGGAGCGCCGGACGGGGATTTCTTTTCGGTCGACAGAGAGAGGTAAAGCGAGGGAATGATATACAATGTCAGGCCGAGCGAGAACAGCAGGCCGCCGATGATGACGATACCCATCGAGACGCGGCTCTTGGCGGCGGCGCCGAGCGCCAAGGCGATCGGCAGGACGCCGAAGACGGTGGCCAGGCTGGTCATCAAAATGGGACGGAAGCGCTGGGCGGCGGCGTCGATGACCGCCTCCTTGACCGACAGCCCCTGAGCCTTGCGCTGGTTGGCGAATTCCACGATCAGGATGCCGTTTTTCGTCACGATCCCGATCAGGGCGATAATACCGATCTGGCTGAAGATGTTCAGCGTCTGCCCGAACAGCCACAGCGACAGCACGGCCCCGGCCAGCGCCAGCGGCACGGTGAACATGATGATCAAGGGATCGCGGAAGCTCTCGAATTGCGCCGCCAGGATGAGGTAGACCAGCGTCAACGCCAGCATAAAGGCGAAGATCAGGGTATTGGAGCTTTCCGCGAAGTCCTTGGCGGCTCCGGCCAGGCTGGTGGAGAAGGATTCATCGAGCACCTCTGAGGCGATCTTATCCATCTTCTTAATGCCGTCGCCGATCGTGTATCCTTTCGCCAGGGAAGCCATCACGGTCGCCGACATATAGCGATTGTAATGGTACAACTGCGGCGGGCTGCTGCGATACGACAGCGTCACCAGGTTGTCGAGCTGAATCAGTTCGCCCTTGCTGTTTCGGACGTAGATGGAGCTGACATCCAGAGGTTTGTTCCGATTTATTCGATCGGCCTGGGCGATGACCGAATACTGTTTGCCATTGATGACGAAATACCCGTAGCGCGAGCCGCTGAAATAAAGTTGCAGCGTCGAGGCGACATCCCGGACGGTGACACCCAAAGCGCGGGCCCGCTCGCGGTCGATCTCGATGGTCATTTCCGGTTTGTTGAATTTCAGATCCAAATCCACGATCTGGAAAATCGGATCCGACTGGGCTTTTTCCATGAACTTCGGGATGACGTTGCGCAGTTTTTCAAACGACGAGGCCTGAATCACATACTGCACCGGCAGCGATCGTCCTCTCCCGCCGCCGATGGTCTGTTCCTGGGTCACGTAGGTCCGGGCGAACGTAAAATTTTTCAGATCGTTGGTGAGGGCATCCGCGATCTCCTGCTGGCTCCGCTTCCGCTCGCCGGGTGGTACCAGGCCGATCCTCACAAAGCCGCTGTTGACGCTGCCGCCCCCGCCGCCGGTCATGGCGATAATGACGTCCTTCTCCGGCAGCGT
>CAZPEV010000020.1:14458-29652 GCA_964585635.1 uncultured Ignavibacteriales bacterium | reverse complement strand
CGGTCAGCGCCGACATTCGTCTGGTGGAGTTTCGAGGGAACCTTCCCCCGGCTGTCATCGAACGATCACCGGACGGGACGACCGTCAGAGTCGGCTTCGGCGACCCGGCCAAGGCGCTGTCATACCAAATCGCTGAGTCACTCGTCTGCGATGTAACCACTGACGCCCGATTGGCGGCAATATGGATTGGCCTGATTCAGGACGATCGCGCGGCGGAAAAAATGGCGGCCTGGCGCAAAGAATTGAGGCTGGCCGAAACTGAAGACAGACCCGACCGGAGCAATTCCCGTCGAGAGATTGACCGATAGCAGCGCCACCGGTAAACACGGTTCACAAGAAATGCTGAAAACAAAAGACGCCGGCCACAGGGCCGGCGTCTTCCGATACTGCCGAGGCAATCGGAATGTTATTTCTTGGTCTTGGCGGGGGTTTTTCCCGCTTTGGCGCTTTTGACCGTCGTCTTCTTGCGGTCGCCGGCGGCGGTTCCGCCCGGTTTGGCCGTTTCTTTGGTCACTCGCCGCTTGCCGGTTGCAGCGGCCAATGTCCCTTTGTCCCGCAGGGTTGCCTGCGCGGCAACCAGCCGCGCGATCGGCACCCGGAAGGGAGAGCAGGAGACATAGTTCAGACCGATCTCATGGCAAAATTGAATCGACAGCGGGTCGCCGCCGTGTTCGCCGCAAATGCCGATCTTCAGGTCAGGACGTGCGGAGCGCCCCTTCTCCACCCCCATGCGGACCAATTGGCCAACCCCGATGACATCGATTGACACAAACGGATCGCGCGGCAGAATCTCCTTCTCCAGATAGTAGCGGAGGAATTTGCCGGCGTCGTCGCGCGAAAAGCCCATCGTCATCTGCGTCAAATCGTTGGTGCCGAAGGAGAAGAACTGGGCCTCTTTGGCAATCTCATCAGCCGTCAGGGCCGCCCGGGGGATTTCGATCATGGTCCCGACCTTGTAATCCACCTGAACCTTGTATCGGTTCATCGTCTCCAGGGCCACGCGATCGACGATCTCCTTTTGGTTTTTGAATTCGTTGATATGGCCGATCAGGGGGATCATGATTTCGGGATAAATTTTCTTTCCCGCCTTGGACAGGATACAGGCGGCCTCGATGATTGCCCGGACCTGCATCTCGGTGATTTCGGGAAAAACGATTCCCAGCCGGCAGCCGCGATGGCCCAGCATCGGGTTCATTTCCTTCAGTTCTTCGATTCGGGCCAACATCTTATGGATGTTCGCCAGCTTGTTCTCGTATTCGTCGTCGGCCTTGTCCAGTTCCCCGATTTTGGCTTCGACGTCTTCTTTGGCGGGCAGGAATTCGTGCAGCGGCGGATCGAGCGTCCGGATGGTCACCGGATAGCCGGCCATGGCATCGAAGATGCCCTTGAAATCATCCCGCTGGAACGGCAGCAGATGATCGAGCGCCTCCTGCCGCTTTTCGGTGGAATCGGCCAAGATCATCTCCTGAACGATCGGCAGCCGTTCCTCGGAAAAGAACATATGCTCGGTGCGACACAGGCCGACCCCCTCGGCGCCGAATTTCAGCGCCTTGCCGGCGTCATGAGGATTGTCGGCGTTGGCGCGCACGCCCAGCCGACGCACCTCGTCCGCCCAGGCCATCAGCTTGCCGAACTCGCCCGACAGCTCCGGTTCGATGGTCGGAACGGACCCCATGATCACCTCACCGGTCGAGCCGTTAATGGTAATGACTTCACCTTCCTTGATGATCAGTTTTCCGATCTGGAGCCGCTTCTTGGCTTCGCTGACCCGGATTTGTTCGCACCCGGCCACGCACGGTTTGCCCATACCCCGGGCCACGACCGCCGCGTGAGAGGTCATGCCGCCGCGGCTGGTCAGGATTCCCTGCGCGGAGTACATTCCCTCGATGTCGTCGGGATTGGTTTCCTGCCGCACCAGGATGCATTTTTTGCCGGAGGCGGCCACGCGAACGGCATCCTCGGCCGTAAAGACCGCCATGCCGCTGCCGGCGCCGGGCGAGGCGGCCAGCCCCTTGGCCACGACCGTCAGCTCGGCCTTGGGGTCGAGCCGCGGATGCAAAAGCTGGTCGAGCTGGGAAGGCTCGATTCGCATTAAGGCTTCTTCTTCCGAGAGCAGCCCTTCCTCGACCATATCGACGGCGATCTTCAGCGCCGCCTGCACGGTCCGCTTGCCGGTCCGGGTCTGCAGCATGTACAGCTTGCCTTCCTGGACGGTGAATTCGAAATCTTGGACCTCACGATAATGCTTCTCCAGACGCGAGGTGATCTCCCGTAACTGGTCAAAGACCGCCGGCATGTCCGATTTCAGGTGGCTGATCGGCGACGGCGTCCGAATGCCGGCCACGACGTCTTCACCCTGGGCGTTGACCAGATATTCTCCATAGAACTGCGCTTCGCCGGTACTGGGATTGCGCGTGAAGCCGACGCCGGTCCCGGAGTTTCCACCCATGTTGCCGTAGACCATGGCCTGAACGTTAACGGCCGTCCCCAGATTGGAAGGAATGCCGTTGAGCCGGCGGTAGCTGATGGCGCGGGGATTGTTCCAGGAGCGGAAGACGGCGTCACGGGCCATGATCAATTGCCGCCAGGGATCTTCCGGAAATGATTCCCCGGTGCTCTCCTCGATGATTTTCTTGAAACGCCGGACGATATCCTGCAGATCTTTGACCTGCAGCGAACTGTCCTGTCTGATCTTCTTCTCTTTTTTCTTGCGCTGAATAACCTCCTCAAAGATCGGCTTGTCGATGCCCAGCACGACGTCGCCGAACATGGCGATAAAGCGCCGATAATTGTCGTAGGCGAACCGGGCGTCGCCGGTCTTGTCGATCAGACCCTGCAGCGTCTCCTCGTTCAAGCCCAGGTTGAGAACGGTATCCATCATCCCCGGCATCGAAAACTTGGCGCCGGAACGGACCGAGACCAACAAGGGATTGCGGGGGTCGCCGAAACGCAAGCCCATCAGCTTCTCGACCTTGGCCATATATTCCTTCATCTCCGTATCGAACCAGGCCGGCAGCGACATTTCGTTTTCGTAGTAAAGATGACAGGCTTCCGTGGTTATGGTGAAGCCCGGCGGAACGGGAATCTTGATATTGGTCATTTCGGCCAGGCCGGCCCCCTTGCCGCCCAGCAGGTCTTTCATGTCACCGGAACCCTCGGCTTTGCCCCCGCCGAACAGGTAGATGAGCTTGATCCGTGATCGGGCGGATCCTTTGGGGGAATCAGGCTTGGGTGTTTTGACCGTCTTTGCCATGGCTATACCAACTCCACGTTTTAAGTCTACTACATATTGGCAACGGGGAAATTAATACTGTTTATATCCAATACGCAATAAGAAAGGCGGCCGGATGGCCGCCTTCAGTTTTTTCCCTCGGCGTGACGGGCGCCGACGCCCCATCGCTCACATCGTAAACAGACGCTCCCCGGAAATGATCTTTTCCAGCATCTTGAGCGTCTTCTCGACCGGCGAATTCATCAGGTCACAGGTGTTAAAGGTCGTCCGCGTCGCCTCGCGCGGGCAGAGAAAGTTCGATTTCCCCCGGCCGCCTCGTTTCTTCTTGTGCGTCAGATTGTACAAGCGCTGGTATTCTTTGGCTTTTTCCTTATGCATCTGGTAATACCGGCGCTGATACTCGCGGCGAGCCTCGGCGGTGGATAGGTTTCCCTTCAGAGCTTCGATCGTGGAAGAATTACCTTTCCGTGTCATTCTTCACCTCGCTTAAGCAAATACCTCGGAGACTCCCTGGTGAGGTTGTCACTGCCAACGTTTGGTGTAACTATGAGGAGCTCCTCCGTGAACAAGTTAGCCGCCCCAATTTTGTTGTCAAGGAAAATCTGTGCTTTTGGCAAAATATTTTCCTTCTATGGCTTTACGCCATAACCGATTACCGTTGGCCGAAAAAACAAAATCTGCCATCCCCTTATAAAGCAAGGGGTTGCAATCATCCGGTAATCTACTGTCAGACAACATATTAAGGGCATCCCTGGCATACACACTCCGCAACCCATCTTCTTTTTACAGGATGAAGAACGTGACACGAAAGGCCCAGAAGTAACTTCTGTTTCCCCGCCTTTGATATAATATACTGCTTTTCCGCCTAAATGTTCAACTGATTTTTTACTTTTGGCCCGGAAATTTTTGCAGGACAATCGGCGTCGTCCTGGGAGCCATGACCAAGGCCTGATGATTGAAACGCGAAGCCCCGCCGTCGGGCGGGGCTTCGCGGGAGCCAGATTCACGACTCGCTTATGACGCCGCCTCAACCGATTTCCGGCGCAGGTGGCGGATAATCTCAAAGAGGACCAGCAGGACGATGCCGAGCGCGACGGCATCAAGCACATACGAGAACTTCGCATCCGCAAGAGACAAGGTCACCCAATTGCGGACTTCCTGAACCCGTTGAATGAACAGCGAAATACGGGCCATCACCGTATATCCGAACGATGATCCAAAGCCGATCATCAGAGTGTAGATGCCGAGCTTGGCGAGGCCGCCGAACGCCCCTTTGTGTTCCTTGGAGAAGAAGAAATAGAACAGGCTGCAGATAACGCCGACGATGATCATGACGTCGCAGAGGCCGACGAACCAGCCCGAGGAAAAGGCCGGGGCTTTCAGCGTGTCGAACAATTGCGAGTTGATGCGGTTTTTCATTTCCACCGGAATGGCCACGCCGGTGGCAATGCCGATGTAGAAGGCGATGGGATACCGGGAAACCCAGCTCAGTTTCTTGGAGAACCGGAACCACATGAGCACGCCCAGGACGGCCGGAACGATATACCACCAGGAACCGTTCCGCAGGGGGGTGATCAGTTTGGGCACCAGTCCGGTGAAGTACAGCAGGATGACGAAATATCCGGCCGACACCCCCACCACCAAATGCTCGGCGACCTTGTAGAACGGGTTGTCTTTATAGAGAAACGAGAAGGTGCAAAGGGTCAGAAGAACCCCGGTCGTGGTCCACAAGTATTCACTCCAGTTCATACTGCCGACCCTCCTTTCTTGCGGGAGATGAAATAGCCGATGTTCCCGAAGATGATAAAGAGGATGATGACGATGTGGGCCGAGACCTGGACCCGCATCGCCTCCGAGGCCGTGCCCGGCTTCCGGAACAGTTGCTCATACTCGGCGGCCCCCAGCATGCCGCCCATGAGGCCGAAGATCTGCCCCGAGCGAAGGTAGGGGTAATAGTCGGCCGCCATGACGCCGGTGACGCCGATGGCCACCTTGACACCGTATCGGGCGTTGGCGTCGGCGATCCAGGAGTCGATGATATTGCCCGATCCCAGTTCGATAACGGCTTTGATCTGGTCGTAATTCTGAATCGACTTCATCATCGGGATGCTGTCCAGGACGGTGTTGTAGTAGTCCGCCGGGAAGGGAATGCGGTAATTCTCGCCCATGCCCAG
Organism: uncultured Ignavibacteriales bacterium; assembly: GCA_964585635.1. Classification (GTDB taxonomy): domain Bacteria; phylum Zixibacteria; class MSB-5A5; order GN15; family JAAZOE01; genus CAZPEV01. Next base: position 24,246 of record CAZPEV010000020.1, on the reverse strand, counting down.
AATGACGATGGCGTAGTACGGTTTGTATCCCAGAAAGACGATATCCCGGCCGTATTTGATCTCCATATTGTGCCGGACTCTCATCGTATCGATAATGTCCAGCATCAGCCGCTCGGCCATGCCGGCCCCGTTCTGCGACAACGTCGTCAGCAGAATGGAGGCGTGGCGCTGCAGGGCATGCTCCATGACGGCATAGGCCATCGGATGCAGCTCGGCCAGAGCGTTGGGATCGTAATCGATCGCCACGTGGATGACGTTCCCGGTCTTCAGGCTGTCGACGAATTCATAGATCGAATTCACCTCGCGGGAAATCCGTACCGGCATGCGGAAACTGGTCACCAGGGTGGCGACACAAACGATTGCCAGCAGCAGAAATATCCAGCGGCGGTCAAGCTTGCCCAATTTCTCGAATATGTTCATATGCCGCCTCCTTAATCCCTACCCATATAGCCGCGTTCGATGCCCAGAATCACCTTCAAGGCGGTAGCCACCATGCCCAACCCGATGCCGATGATAATGGCCCGCTTGGCGGCCAGGTTGGGAACGTTCAAAATCCAATCGGCCAGCTTGGCCATCGGCTCGCCCAGCGGTCCCAGAAAGGGATTGAACAGCAGCATAACCACCAGCGCCCCCAGCAGCAGCACGGTGGCCAGAATTGATCTGGCCCGGAAGGCGCGATAGGCGGCCGAGGCGATAAAAAACGCCAGCAAGGCGAACATCGTCGCCTGGATGGGGATCATGATGAAGCTGAAGAAGTGCCGGTACATGTACGATTCCAGCCCGCCCATGAACCACAGACCGAAAAAGGTCATGCCGAACAACCCGGCCAGCGCAATAATCGCATACGGCCAGCCTTCCGATCGGCGTTGGACCTTGTCGTAGGACACCCTGATGAACGACCAGATGCCCAGGGCCAGGGCGAAGATGCCGATGACGATCAGCCAGTCGAGCGCATACCGATACAGAAACTGCGACCAACTGTGGGGGACAAAAAACTGCAGCGCCATAAAGATGCCGCAGACCAGCACGATAAACATGGGAATTTCTTTACGCATCGCTCGTCCTCCTCCTCAATTGGTCACCCTAAAGAGTTCCACAAACCAGGTCCAGCCGAAGATGGAGGCCGTTATGCCGGCGACGGCGCACAAGATAATGATCGCCTTGGCATAGTCCTGGGCTTTGAGCGATCCCATCAAGAGCGGTTCCCGGCCCAGATAGGCCGAGGCGGCATACAGCTCTTCTCCGATCAGCGTATAATCGCAGGCAACCACGAAAAAGGGAATCTGCGCGACCTCGTCGGTTCCGGAAATTTGAATCGACCCGGCCAGGGCGCCGGTCTCCGCCAAGAGCAGCGATTCGGCGTAGAATTTTCCCAGATACAGGTTGGTCGCCGGCAGCTCGCGCAGCATGGTGCCGTTGACCGCCGCCACATAGGCGAATTGGGATTGCGTGACAAAGTAGACGGAGTCTTCCTTGAAGGCGTCGGGCCGCCCGGCATCATAATAGGCTGTTTTCACCGTCTCCTGAGCCACGGTCATGACGATCGGGTCATAACAGGGCACGATCAGCGAGGTTTGGTACTCCGCCACCTTTTTGGCCACGCGCCCCAGGATGGTAAAGGAGGCGATCGTGGCGATATCGGCGGCCGTCCCCAATCCCATGACGTAGAGAATCGGCCGCCCCATCTCGGTGGCCCGCCCAATCGCCTCGTCAACCGCCTCGATACCGGCCAGCGGCCGAATATACAGGTCGGCTTTCTTGCGTGCCCGCGAGATAAAGTAGAGGGTCAGCGCCGTAAAGGCGAGGACGGCAATAAAGGTGGGCGTGCGGCCGACATTGTACCACTGCTCGGTGGCCTGTGTCGGCCCGGCCACCGCCGACATCCCCTCCTCCCCGGTCGCGGATACGGCCGCCACCTGGTAGTAAAAATCCTTCTTGTTGGGGAAGAAATTGGGGTCATTCGGCGCTTCCGTCCCCCGGTCGACATAGACGGTGGTCAGCGACGGCGCCACGCCCCGCTCGACAAACGGTCCCGCGGCGGTTTCTCCCCGGAAGATCTTGTACTGGATAACGGTGCTGCGGCCGCGGCCGTCATCCGGCGACACCTGCCACCTCACGGTGATCGATCGTCCGGCGTCGTCGGGTGAATCGGCGGCCGTGACACCGGTCGGCGGCGCCGGGGGTGCGACCCCCGGCGTTTCTTCGGCGACGGGATTCGGCTGCGCCCAGCCGCCGGCGGCCATCACCATCATCACGACGATCAGCCAGGCGGTTTTTCGTGTGATCATCATTTTACTCCTTGTCGTGCATCTATCTCCAAAACATATCTGTTATCGCGATACCGCTACCCGACGACAGCAGGACCTGTCCCAGGGTCGCGGACCCGGACGAGGTCCACGGTGATCCTCAGAATCCTCAGGCCGCACCGCGCGGCGGCGTCGAAGGTCCCCCTATGCTTCTGGACCAAAAAGAAATAGATTTTGCTGCCGAAAACAGCTAAAAATATCGTGCCGTCGGCGGCCATGGCGATCAATTGACCGCCGGCCGAAAGTGTCAGGATCGACACCAAGGGTCCGATCCTCGGCCGGTAGACCAACATGGAGACGAAGGCCGAGGCGAATCGTTCGACGAAATCCCACCGGAGATGGTGCCCCCAAATGGAATCAGCCACGGCAGGCGCTGCGACCGTCAGGGACCGAATCATTTGAGCATTCCCAGCCAGGTTCCAAACAGAAAGTCGAGCCGTCCCAGCATAAGCGACATGCGGCTCATGACGGTATAGCCGAAGGAGGCGCCGAACGTAATCATCAGAAACCAGGTTCCCATTCGGGAGGCGGCGCCGAAGAGGCCCCGGTGCTCTTTGGAGAAAAAGAAATACACCAATCCGCAGAATGTCCCCAAGGCGATGACGGTGTTATTGACGATCATGCCCCAGTTGCCGCTGAAGATCGGCATAATGGTCGAGCCGACCTGGGCCATGGCGTTGGTGACGAAATAGGTCATCATGTAGAGGCCGGCGGTGGCGCCGACGACAAAGGCCAGCGGCCAGCGCGACAGCCAGCCGACCTTGCCGACCAGCCGCGTCAGCATCAGAATCCCCAGCACGACGCCGAACCAGAGGAAGAACCGATTGGGATTGGAGGTGTCCTGAATGCCGAGGTAAAACTTGCGATAGAGGTTGTCCCAGAAATAGGTCACAAACCAGTAGCCGGCCGAAACGCCGACAAAGATTGACTCGCAGGCGCGATAAAAGATATTGTCCCGATACAGAAACGAGACGATACCGAGAGTCAGGAGGGCCGCCAGCCAGATGCCGAAGGTTTCCATCTATTGCTTTTCCTCCCGCGCGCGGAAGAACGCCACGTTTCCGATGACGATAAAGAGCATCACGACCACATGGGCAAAGGTCTGGGACAACAAATAGGTTGCGGCCTTGCCCGGTTTGCCGGTCAGCCGCTCGAATTCGGCGGCGCCGGTCATCCCGCCCATCAGCCCGACCAGCTGCCCGGAATTCAAGTAGGGATAGGCCATCGGCGCCTGCACGGCGGTGTTGCCCGACGCCAGAGGCAGGCGATGGCGATCGACGGCGATCTGGACCCATTCCGCCGTTCCCGGTTTGCCGGCGGAGAATTCGATCCCCAGATCGACGTTGGAGAAATTGCGCACGTTCTTCAACAGGGGGATGGAATCGTAGGGGATATAGTTCTGGTCCGTTTGAAACATCGACTTGAAGCTCTCGCCCATGCGCAGGACGACGAATTCGTTGCCCGACTGAAATCCCAAATTGACATAATCGACACCATCGCGGATCCGGCTCCGCAGTTCGGGATTCGCCTCGAATGCCGCTTCCACGGACAGGTTGGCCTGCTGCGGTCCCTGGGGCCATAACCCCATGATGATCACCTTCAGGTCATGGTCAAAAGCGTACTTCATGAAGGCATCGGCCATGGGCTGCAACTCCGGGGCCGACGGCGGATCGTAGTCATAGGCGGCCAAGACCTTGGCGCCGGGCGGAAGCTGCGCCAGACGGTTGAACAGATGTTGTACTTCGGGCGAGGTCTGCACCGGCAACGGCAATTGCATGAAAAACGGCAGGACCAGCGAAACGCCGACGAAGAGGAAAACCACCCGCCGCTCGATCAGTCGCCCCCGCAGAGTCAGAATAAGAATAACCAGGAACGCCAGGGCCATGACGACGACGATGAGCACCGAGACCAACGCTGAAAACCGCACCGGCTTGGGAATAATGAATCGACAGGCCAGGAGAAAAGCGGCGATGATGAGGGTGACGATGATCTCCTTGCGCATCGTCAGTCACCCCCCAGGTAGGCCCGCTCCAGGCCCAGAATGATGCGCAGCGAGGTCGATACCATTCCGAGGGCGATGCCGATCATGATCGCCCGCTGCCCGGCCGTATTGGGCATCTGCATAATCCAGTTGGCCCAATCCGCCAGCCGGTAGCCGTCGGGGAGCCAGGTGGTCAGCAGATCGCCGATGGGCACCCGTCCCAGCATCACCAGAAAGGCGGCCAGCAGCAACAGGGTGGCCTCCAGATTTCGGGCTCGAAAGGCCCGGTACGAAGCCGAAGCGACAAAAAAGGCGAGCAGCGCATACATGGTGGACGACAAGGCCGAGTAAACGTAGCGATAGAGCCAATTGAAGGTCGTGCCGGGGTCGCGATACGAAAATCGGGGATGGGCCTGAATCCCCTTGAACCCTTCATAGAAGCCGAAACCTACTATGATCAGGAAGGCCGCGACGATAAGAGCGGCGTAGATCGCATCGGGACGGCGACGATAGAACTTGATCAGCGAAATCTTGATGAGATTGAGCGCGCCCAGCCAGATGGCGAAGGCGCTGATGATGCCGAACCAATCCCCGAACAGGCGCTCGAAATCATTGAAGGGTCGATGCGGAATAAAATAGGCCAGGGCAAAGGCAATCCCGACGATAAACGTTATGGCCAGGGGAATCTCACGCCGCATCGGATGTGTTCACCAAGTTGACCATCATTTTGAGAACAGCCACGCCACCGGCAGGCCCACGGTTTCGAGCAGGATGCCCAGCACAATCGCGATCAGAAAGAGGGCCTTGCCGAAATCCTGTCCCTTCAGCGAGCCGAGCAGGCGCGGCTCCCGGGACAGGTAGGCCGAGGCGGCGAAGAGCTCCTCCCCGATCAGCGTGTAATCGCAGGCGGCCACAAAAAATGGCAACTGCGCCGGCTGGGCCGTTCCGGCGATCTGAATCGCCCCGATGCTGTTGCCGGTCTCGGCCATGATCAGCGACTCCGCGAAGAAGGCTCCGATCAGGAAAATCGTCCCCGGCTTTTCACGGATAAAGAGGCCGTCGATGGCGGCGGCATAGCCGAACTGGTCGTCGGTCAGATACCGCACCTGATCATCGAGAAAGGCATCGGGACGGCCCGCCTTGCTGTAGGCCTCTTTCACCGCCTCGCGGGCCGTCACCATCACCAGCGAACGGGAGACCGGTACATCGATACGGGTGTTGTTTTCCGCGGCAATCCGGGCTACCCGGCCCAGGATCGCCATGCTGGCCAACGTTTGGACGTCGTCCATATCGTGAATACCGGGAACATAAAAGATCGATCGGCCCATCTCGGTCGCCCGGCCGACCGCATTCTCGACCTCTTCAATCCCGGCTATCTTGCGAATATAGAAGCTTCGGCCCGAGCGGGCGGCGAAAATGTAGTAGACGATGGCCGCCGCCACGATCAGAATGCCGACCAGGATATTCAGGCGATTGAACGCGAACCACTGCGCGCTGGAAACGACCGGCCCGACCACCGGTGATTCGCCGACGGCCTGCCAGAGAAGACGACCATCGCGCTTGCCATTGTTTACCGCGACGACTTTATAATAGAATCTCTTCCCGGCGTGCGCCTGGTTATCTGTAAATGAGGCCACCCCGCGAGAGGCATTCCCCAATTCCACAAAGGGTCCGGAGGCCGAATCGCTGCGCAGAATCTGGTACTCCTTGACCCTGCCTCCGGCCGAATCATCCGGCGACAGCTTCCAGGCCACGCTGATGGCTCCTCCGGCGTCGTTCGGCACGTCCCGAGCTGAAACGTCGGTCGCCGGACGCGGCGTCCGGCCAGGCAGGGTAATGGAATCAGACTTCGGCGACGGCGATTCGGGGAAAGGTTCAGACAAGGTTTCCTGGGAAGAGAGATCAGAGCAGATAAAGACCGGCAGGCACAGTATCACCGCGAGGACGGACCGAATCGAGCTGAATGGCATGTCAGACCCTTATAATGCGGTTATTGCAGCGCCGCTTCCCTGAAGAAATCTGCGTCATCACGGCCGTATCCAAGACGAGCCTCGTCCCGATCCCGTTTAAGACCGCCAGGGTAGCGATCGGGCACTCGGCCGGGGCGCCCGGAAACAGAATCGTCATGGCGACAGGGTACGCGATGCCGGGGGCAAAGTCAAGCCGATATTATCTTACCGGATCGGTTCCATTCCGGATTAACGGGGGCGGAGCGTTCCCGCCGAAACGTGACCATTCGAATCCACGATGACTCCGGGGCGATACGCACGATGGTCACTGCCGCCGGGCGGCAGCGGCGAAGAGCGCTTCAGGGTCAAATGCTCTGATGACGGCCGGATCTGACCGGGAGCCCGTTCCTGCAAAGAACTATGGCGGCTCGCCTGCACGCCCGCAGATTTTCAGGGGGAGACCAGACAGGAAACGCGCGGCCGAATCAGATTTGATCGGGATCGGTCAGCTTCAGCCAGCGGTGACGTTGCCGGTCGAACAGATACATGACGCGACGGTCGGGATCGACGCCGGCGATGTCACTAATCGATCCGGATTCGGCGTCGACCATCATGTAGAGACATCGAATTTCGGGGGCGCCCGACAATGCCTGAATGACGCAGTCTTCGGCATTCTCGGCAACTGTCTTGACGAAGCGCGCCAGCGTTTCCTGGCTGAGTTTCCGGGATGAGACGGTGACCTGGCGCGACCGACCGTCAATATTACCGACGGCGGTCAGGTGCAACTCGCAGGCCCCGGGACGTTGTTTCATTACCGGCGCCACAAGACCGGCGAACTCCGTGACATCCAGCCGCGACAAGGCCGAGAGGTCGTCCCCCACCAGTCTTAATCTCATGATGGCGACCGCGGCGTCGGCGGTCGATCCCGGACAATCCCATTCGATTTTCCCCGGCCGCCCGATCGAGGATGCCGGAACCGGATCGGCGGCATGGGCCGAGGACATTGCCTGGGGACTTGAAAAGATCTGCATGTTGGGTCGATCGCTATCCATGGTCTTCCATCTCCCGTCGCGTTGGTCTCACCACCGGCGGCGCCGCCCGATTCGGCCTATTCCGGCGCCTCTACTGCTTATCGACGGATCACCCTTTTTGCTTGATGAGGGGGCGGAAGAAAGGCGGCGGTCAGGTCAACGATCCGGGAATCGTATCGGTCAACGCCTTGACCGGGGCGATTCTATCCCCGGGGCCGGTCAAAACGCCAAAGCCCGCCAGGGGGCGGGCTTTGGGAACAACCATGGGTGGCCAAACCGGTCAGTCGATCAACACCTTTTCGAGGCGATCGGCAATATAATTCACCTCATCATCATTGATGATCAGCGGCGGGCTGATCCGGATGGTATGATGATGGCTGTCATTGGCCAGCATATCCAGTTCCAGCAACCGACGGCAGAATGCCATGGCGTCGCCCGATTTCACTTCCACGCCGATGAAAAGTCCCCGGCCGCGAACCTCCTTGACATGCCGCGAGCGCGCCGCAATCGCCATGATCTTATCCTTGAGAATCTTGCCCATCCTGGCCGAGCGCTCCGGAAGACGCTCTTTTTCGATGACATCCAGCGCCGCCAGGGCGCAGGCGCAGGCAAAGGGATAGCCGCCGAAGGTGGAGCCATCGGATCCGGGCTTGAAGGTCATATCCATTAATTCACTATTGGTCACCATCACCGACACAGGCGCCAGACCACCGGCGATCGCCTTGCCCAATATTACCGCGTCGGGAACGACGTTTTCATGCTCGAAGCAGAACATCTTGCCGGTTCGTCCCAGGCCGACCTGGATTTCATCGGCCATCAGAAGCAAATCGTGTCGATCGCAGGTCTCGCGCAGACCTCTCAGAAAACCGTCAGGAGGAATGAACATGCCTCCTTCGCCCTGCATCGGCTCCACCAGAATACCGCAGGTATTGGGCGTGATGGCCCTCTCGGTGGCGGCCAGGTCGCCGTACGGCACCCGGACAAAGCCAGGCGTCAACGGGCCGAATCCTTCTCGGTATTTGACACTGGAGGAAAAGGACACGACGGTTATCATCCGGCCATGGAAGTTATTCTCAAAGACGATAATCTCCTGTTTGCCGTCGGGAATCCCCTTATGTTTGTATCCGAAATATCTGGCCAGCTTGATGGCCGTTTCCACCGACTCCACGCCGCCGTTTTTGGGCAGTACTTTGTTGCCGCTCTGGCCGAAACGCGGACCCAGTTGGGGCAGAATGGTCGCCACCCGCTTCAGGAAAAGGCCCAAGACATCGGTATAGACCACGTTGGAGATGACCGAGGCGTAACTCCCCTGCAAGGCATCGATGGCGGCTCGGACGATCTGGGGATGATGGTGACCGGCGTTGGCCGCGGAATAGGCCGCCAGACAATCCAATATCCGGCGCCCATCCTGAGTATAGATCCATGCTCCCTCGCACTTGCGGACGATCGTTCGCAGACGGCCGTAATGATTGGCTCCATATACCCGCTCGAATTCCACAATGTCATCATCGGGCAAAGGGGAAAACCCCAAGGCGTCGACACGATGAGACGGCGATTCTTTTTTCTCTTGAGCTTCCATAGTCACCTCCAGATCTGAGATCATGCTGCCGCTGTCAAACGATTCTCGCGCAGGCGATTACTTAGTATATAAATATATCGATTTCAGGCTCTTCCCGCAAGTTCCATTTTTCACAAAGTAGCTCTCTACATCGCACCTGCAGGAGAAATAACAACACCCTTAATTGTTGCGCAACTCGTTGACTTACATAGGCTACCATTGCTTTGCCAAGACCGATTGCGGGTCGGCTGGCTACCGCTCTTTGGGAAAAATGTCTCCTTTAACCCGCAATTTGGCATCGATCAGTTGGCTGTGATCCAGGCGCAGAAGCGACGCCAGCCGATGAATCAACTGGTCTTCGTGCCCGCTCAGGCTTCGGTCGGCATAAACCACCCGCCAGGCCATTTCAATAACCTGCAATCGTTGAGCCGGATTCAGGACCTGATTCAGTTGGTTTGTGAAGAAATATATGTCAATCCGTTGCTTAAGCTCTGCTTCCGATATTTGCATAATGTCGGCGACTTCCTCCCGTGTCAGATGGAAGAATCGCTCCAGGGAAGCGGCAATTTCCGCCTGCTCCTCGGCCGTAAATTCATAATCCGCCCTGGCAACCTGTAATAGCAACGCCGCCGTGGCTATCGGCACCGTTCGATTTTGGGCGGCGGCATTCGCATCCTGCTGACTCGCCAAGAGACGACTCAGAAATCTCTTCATCAGATACTCCGCAACATGCTGCTGATGACTTATCGCTGTCGGAGAGAATATATACTTCCGGCTGAATTCCGGTACCCTTTTTCTTGCGCCCCATAGCTCAGGGAGTGTTGAAAAAGCTCCCCCGCCGTCCTTGCGGAGCGCGACGCGGCAATCTCGATTTTCATAGGAGGACCGGGATCGGGGGGCCCCCCCCCCCCGGGGGGGGGGGGGGGCCGGGGTATTGGTTTTTAAAACCCCCACACAACGCCG
>CAZPEV010000020.1:0-14448 GCA_964585635.1 uncultured Ignavibacteriales bacterium | reverse complement strand
CCGGGTATCGCGAGACCCCCCCGGGGGGGGTCTCGCGATGACGAGTTTTAGGGTTTTCAACAGGCCCATCATGCGCCAGACCGCCCGAAGAATCGCCCCAATTATCGGCTGACTGAAAGGCCGCCTTATCCATCCCCCTTAACGCTTGCCCAACTACTGACCGGACAATATATTGTACGGTGCTTCCGATCTAACGGGAGGGCCGATGGACGGGCCAGGGCGGTATCGTCGAACGCGTCGCTGAGAACCGCCGCTCATGAGATTCGCGACCGATATGAGGACATGGTGAGTTTTCTGCAGTATGCCAGTTATCTGACCGCCGCCTTTTTCGCCATCGCCGTGGCGGCCAAAATGATCAGAATCGCCCGGATGCCAACCCATCTGCGCTGGGAAATTTATCCCATCCCGCGCGCAAACGGAAAAAGTCGGTATGGTGGATCGTATTATGAAGAACTCGACTGGTGGACAAAACGTCCCGACGTTTCGCGCTTGAACGAAGCCAAGGAGATGGCGCTGGAGATCATGCTTCTCCGGTCGCTCTTCCGCCACAACCGCCGCCTATGGCTCTTTTCCTTCCCCTTTCATATCGGCCTGTATGGCCTGGTCGCCTTTGTCATCGGCCTGAAGCTGGGAGCGCTGATGCAGATCAGCGGCCTGGTGGTTTCCCCGGAATCGAGCGATCCGGCCGGGGTTTTGATGTTTCATCTGACGCGTATATTGGCCGGCATAGCGCTGCCGCTGAGTATTGTCGGAGGGCTCGGTTTGTTGATCGAGCGGATCGGCGGGCGCGAGCTTCGGCAGGCGTCGCGGCCGGGCGATTATGTCAATTTGCTGATTCTGCTGGCGGTTTTTGTCTCAGCCCTGCTGTCATGGTTGACCGTGGACAGAGGGTTCTTCGTCATGCGCGCCTACCTGCAGTCCTTGATCACCTTCTCCCCTTCCCCCGCCCTGCCGTCGGCCACCGCCATAAATCTCTGGTTGACAGTGATTCTCCTGCTCTACTTCCCCTTTACTCATATGACTCACATGTTTGGCAAGTACTTCACTTATCATCGCGTTCGCTGGGATGACCGTCCCTCCATGCCGGGCGAACCGCGAAAAGACGGTATCACCGGGGCCTTGGGACAAAATCTGTCTTGGGCTGCACCTCATATCAAATCAGGCCGATCATGGTCCGAAAACGCGGCGGATAACGGAGAAACCAATGAATGACCGGCGTCTCACGGCCCGGGATTTCTGCCGCCGCGCCGGGCAATTGGTCCACCTGGATCCGAATCGCTTTCGGCCGTTGCCGCCGCCATATGACAATATGGATCTTCAGCCCCGGGTGCCGCAGCTATCGGCAGAACAGCAGGCCAAGTGGGAAACCGACCTGGACGGCGTCGCGGCCCTCAGGTTCCCCCGCCCGAAAACGACGGATGAAAAACGGGCGCTGGTCGAGAAATTCCTGTCCGGTTTGAAGAAGCTCTTCAGCCGGGAGAACAACTGGACCTTCCTACAGCCTCTCTTCCTGACGATGGAGTACTGTGTCCGCTGCCAGACCTGTGCCTCCGCCTGCCCCATCTTCGATGAATCGGGCCGGATGGAAATCTATCGCCCGACTTTCCGGGCCGATATTCTGCGGCGTCTCTATGCCACCTATGTCAAATCCGGCGGACGGGTGCTGGCTCCCCTTTCCGGCGCCGACATCGAGGCCTCCTGGGAGATGATCGCGCGCCTGATGGAGCTCTGTTATCGCTGCACCCTCTGCCGCCGCTGCGCCCAGCACTGTCCCATCGGCGCCGACAACGGCCTGGTCACGAGGGAATTGCGGAAAATCTTCAGCCAGGAGATGGGAATTACGGTCAAGCCCTTGCATCAGCTCGGATCGGTGCAGCAACTGGATAAGGGGTCATCGACCGGCATGACCCCGGCCGCATTTGGGGATACGATCGAATTCTTGCAGGACGATCTGGCGGAACGGATCGGCCGGAGAATCACCTTCCCGGTGGACAAGAAGGGGGCCGATATTCTCCTCATCCATAACGCCGGCGAGTATCTGGCCTGGCCGGAGAATCCTGAGGCCATCGCCCTGATCCTGGAAACGGCCGGAATCAATTATACGCTGTCCAGCGAACAACCGGGGTACGACGCCGTCAATTACGGCGTCTGGTACGATGACATCCAGTTTGCCAGGGTGGCGCTGCGGCACGCCCGGATCGCCCGCGAACTCGGTGTGAAGAAGATCGTACTGGGTGAATGCGGCCATGCGCACAAGGCCTTGACCGTGGTGGCCGACCGGCTGCTGGCCGATCGGGACGATGTCCCCCGCGAAAGTATTCTGACTCTGCTGCATGATATCGTCGTACATGGGCGGCTCCCGCTCGATCCTGCGCGCAACAACGATATTGCCGTCACCCTTCACGATCCCTGCAATATGGTGCGCCTGATGGGGATCGTCCGGCCGCAACGGGAAATCCTGCGGGCGGTCTGCCCCGATTTCCGGGAAATGGAACCGCACGGCGTCGACAATTTCTGCTGCGGGGGCGGCAGCGGATTCGCCATTATGCAGGACGGCAATTTCCCCGACTGGCGAAACACTCTTTCCAGCCGGGCCAAGTTGCGACAAATCCTTGACGTTTTTCATGACCGCCTAGCCGCCGAAAACAGGAAATATGTCTGCGCTCCCTGCTCCAACTGCAAGGGAGCCTTGCGGGATATGTTTGCCGCCTACGGCCTCTTTGAGCGCTGCAATATCCTCTACGGCGGTCTGGCCGAACTGGTCGTCAACGCCATGCCCGAGTTTGATCGTCCTTTCCTGGAATGGGAATGGCGATAATCATATAGGCCTGTCGCGGCCTTCCCCTTCGGGCAACGCCTCGCCCCGCAATACAAGACCACTATTGTTCTGTATGCTTTTTTTGCTAACGCTATTTGCTTGACAATTCCCGTCCCCTGAGATACCCTACGCATAGGTGCCAGGAGGACAGGTTAACTGATAACTTAACTTTTAGTAGTTATATAACGGCCGGATGACAAGGCGCGTGAGATTGTGCCGGCGGCCTGGCATTTGTGACAAAGCACGGTACGTGCTCCGGCGGCGCGCCTCGCCAGGGACGAAAGGAGGTGAATCCGTGAAGTTTATCGTAACACCTATCACCCCGACGTTGTCCAATTGCCCGTGGAAGTGCTACAAGATCTATTACATTATTCCGATCTGCAGAGCAGACTTCTAAGCACGGCCTCAGGGCATGAGGATTTCGCATGAGCGCCGGTCGACCAGTCGACCGGCGCTTTGATATTGTCACGTGGAACCCCTGGCGGGTGAATGAGCTCATGCCTGCCGTTTCTCCATTGCCAGACGATGGTACTTGAAGGCAACCACATTCTCCTTGACAGGTCGGGGGAACCGGGTATACCTTCCCCTCAGCTACGTCGAGGAGGAGTGTTCCGCGCGTGAGCGCCGCCAGTCGCGCCCGCGATTATACCGCCGAGGACCGTGCATCTATGAAGCCTTCACGATACAACCAGTTTTACGAAATCGAGGACGGCAAGACGCTGTTTTTCAACAGCGCCAGCGGGGCGCTGGCCGAGATCGAGGCCGATTCACGTCCCCGCATCGATTATCTGCTAAAGCATCCGGACCAACCTGAGACCGACCACGATCGTCAATTGCAGCAGGGCCTTATCCAGGGAGGCTACCTCGTGGACGACAAGATCGACGAGGTCGCCGTCATGAAGGCCCGCAGCCGCCTCCAGCGGCTGGAAGGGAAAACCCTCATCCTGACGATCGCGCCCACGCTGGCCTGCAATTTCGACTGTGACTATTGCTATGAGAGCCATACGCCGATCCGCATGACCGGCGAGACGGAGCAGGCCTTGCTGCGCTTCGGCGATCGGCACCTGGCGGGCGCGGAAAAACTGCTGGTCACCTGGTTTGGCGGCGAACCGACCCTTTGTCTGCCAACCATCGCGCGGGTGCAAAAGGGGTTGAATGATCTGGCTGCCAAGCATGGCATTTCGTATTCTCTGCACTCCATAGTCAGCAACGGGTATCTGCTGGACGCCCGAATAGCGGGGCGGCTCACCGCCCTGGGGATCAGCGCGGTGCAGATCACGATCGACGGCCCCGAACCGATTCATGACCGGCGGCGGATTCTCCGCAACGGCGGCGGAACCTTCCGCCGCATCCTGGACAACGTCGCCGGCATCTGTGACACGATGAAGGTTTCCGTCCGCATCAATGTCGATCGTGGAAACGTCGAATCGGCCTATGAGGTGCTGCAGGAGCTTCAACGGCGCGACCTCCTTGCCCGCGTGCAGGTGCATTTCGCCCAGGTGACCTCCTCCGGCGGCGTCTGCGCCGACATTCGCGATCGCTGTTTCAGCGGCGATGAATTCTCGCGCAGCCAGGTCGCACTGTATCACACCCTGATGGAAAAGGGTCTCTATCATTACGATTATCCCCAGGTGTTCGCCAGCGTGCATTGCAGCGCCATGGCCGACAGCGCCTTCGTCGTCGCCCCCAATGGTCTGCTGTTCAAGTGCTGGGAAGAGCTTTCCCATAATCCCGAACTGTCGGTGGGAAGCATCTTTTCCTCCGAGCCGACCCCTCAGCAGGAGGCGAACCTCGCCCGCTACCGCGCCTGGGATCCCCTGAAATTGACCGTCTGCAAGAAGTGCGATATCCTCCCCATCTGCATGGGAGGATGTCCGATTATGGGGATGCGGGAGGGCCGTCCCGATAAGGGCGTCTGTTCGCCCTGGAAATACAACCTCAGGGATATGCTGCTTATTCGGTACCGGTACGAGGCTCAAAAGGAGACGGCCCAGTGAATCTCCCCGTCCCCCGCCGGATACGTGGCCGCTTGACCATCCGGGAAATCACGCATGCCGCGCCTTGAGAAACCTACCATGGTCGGGTGGGAAATCACCCGCCAATGCAACCTGACCTGCCCCCATTGTTTCAGCGCCGCCTCCAGGCGACCGCATAATGAACTGACCACGGCCGAATGTCACGCCCTCATCGACCAGATGGCTCCGCTGGGGGTGCGAACGATCGGCTGGACCGGCGGCGAACCCCTCTTGCGCGACGACTTGGAGGAACTGACGGCCTACGCTCATGGCCGAGGAATCGACTCCGGCGTCACCACCAACGGGGTTCTGCTGGATGAGCGCCGCGCGGCGAACCTGAAGGCCAGCGGCTGCAGCGCGATCCAGGTCAGCCTTGACGGGTCCACGCCGGACAAGAATTATCGCATGCGGCGCGCCTCGGCAGAGGACTTCCATAAAATCATCGCGGGGATTCGCATCTGTCGTCGCCTCGGACTGAAGGTCTATCTGGCCATGTTGATCGGTCAGGAGAATCTTGACGACGCCTACGACATGGTTAAATTGGCGAAAAAGGAGGGGATCGACGAGATCAGGTTCTGCGGCTATACTCCGGCCGGACGCGGGAAGTGGGACGAAGTCAAGAAGCGGCTGACTTTTACGCACCGCCTGGCCGATCTGGCCGAGTTCATCGAGATTACCCAGGTCGATCCGTCGATTACAGCGCTGTATGATCCCGGCTTCGGCCCGGTTCCGCCGACCTATCATTTCCACACCTGTACCGCCGGCAAGGAGACCTTCTACCTCAAGAGCAACGGCGACGTTTATCCCTGCACCTCTCTGCTGTACGAGCAATACCGGGTGGGGAACGCTCGGCGTCGCTCCCTGGAAGACTTGTGGAACGATCCGGCCATGCCGGTCATGGCCGCCTATCCCCGCGACCAGATCGAGGAACCGTGCCGCACCTGCGACAGCTTCGATCGCTGCCACGGCGCCTGCCTCGGCGCGGCCTATGCCTATACCGGCAATATCAATGCCGCGCTTCCCATCTGCCTGTACCAATTGGCGCGAAGAACGGCCGACGAGTAAGCCCTCTCCCCGACGGCCGAGGATCA
Organism: uncultured Ignavibacteriales bacterium; assembly: GCA_964585635.1. Classification (GTDB taxonomy): domain Bacteria; phylum Zixibacteria; class MSB-5A5; order GN15; family JAAZOE01; genus CAZPEV01. The sequence continues at coordinate 8,524 of CAZPEV010000020.1, read as the reverse complement.
GATTTTTCTGAAGCGCAGGTAGTAAATGGCCCGCCCCTCGCCGCGCCACTTTTGCTCGTAAAAGGTCGGATTATAATAGGGAATTTCGTCACTGGTGACGAAGGACGGTGTCCCCATATTCCTCAGGGCTGCCACCGCCCGGGCGTTGTCGACCACCCATGAAGCATAGGGCCAAAAATCGGTCGCGGTCAACAGCTCGCCGTTCGGGCGCAGCATGTCCGCCAGCAAAGTAATAAATTCAACGGACATTAACCGCAGAGGGACATGCCGCTTCTTGGGCCAGGGATCGGGAAAAAGGACGTATATCTTCTCGAAGGTTCCTCCGGGAAAGAAGCGCGGGAGGGCGATGCGGGCGTTCCCCTGAAGCAAAAGGATATTCGACAGGCGCTGCCGTTCGATCCGTGGAACAAGCTTGTAATAGCGTATCCTTCCCAGCTCGATGCCGACCACGATCTTGTCGGGACATTGCGCGGCTACTGAAAGAAGGAAATCACCCCGGCCGGGGCCGACCTCCAATATATCGCCGACAAACCGTTCCGGCTTGCCCGGGAAAAACAGAATCTCTTTTCGGGACTCAAACTCAACGGGAAAGCTCTTCATCGTCTCCTCTCCAGTCGGCGGCTTCTTTTCGCAAGCATCCAATATAATCCAAAAACCGCCCGGCCCATAGCGGATTTCCCCTGTCACCGGCTGCGGCTGAGAGGATGATGCCAATTGTCTGCGAGATGCCATTCAACGGCGTCGCCGACGCCGTCGGGGTGACGGCAAGTATGATCCGGCCGGTCCGTCTACGGGAACAAAATGATGGCCTTCTCGGTGCTGCGAATTACAGGTGGAAGCGCGGTTACCCTCAGCCGCTCCGTCCGGGAAGCGCCAAAAGGCCGTGCTCCTGGGCATAGCGCGCAACGGTCAGCATCGGTTTCAGGTCATACTTCCACCAGGTGCAGACATTTCCACTTTCCCCGGCGCCGTCGTCACGAAATAACGCCTTGTTGGGACACCCGCCCATGCAGATCGGAAGTACAGAGCAGGCTTCGCATTCGCCGGCGAACGGGTCCCAGCCCAGCCATCTGGCCTGACGATGGTTGTACACGATGCCGTCGGCCGTCAACAGGCCGACGCTTTTCTCATCGGCTCCAACCGTGACCCAGCAGGTCTGCACGTTGCCGTTCGGCTCGATCAGGGCATTGCTCAGGCCGACCGCGCCGCAGCCGGATAAGTTGGTCGACGGCAGAATTGCCACTCGAAACCCATAGTCGATCCCGGTCTTGAAAGCCTTGACGATGAATTCCGAAAATTCCTCGGTCGCCATGCAGTTCAGCGAGCCGGCCGAGCAGGAACCGTAATGGGCGGTATGCCCGAAATTGAAGGACACGTTGGGCCTCTCGTGCAGTTTCATCTCTCGGAAATCATCGAACAACTCCGGCACCCGGTCGGCGTTGTCGCGGTCAATGTTGATCCGGATGGAGAGATGCATCGGGTAATCGGCCGGAATCCGGCCGATATTCGCCATGATCGTGTCATAGGTCGCGCGACCCGATCGCAGCGGCCGGCGCCCGTCATGGACGTCCCGAGGGCCGTCAATCGTGATCTGCACGAATGAGACCCGGCAATCACGGAGAAAGCGTAGATTTTCTTCGTCCAGCAGATACCCGTTGGTCACGATGGCGGCGTGATAGGAACTGTTCTTTTCCCGGCATACGGCCATTAACTGTTCCGACAGCGATCCGATGACCTTCTTCCCGATCAGCGGTTCACCGCCGTACCAGGTGACGTGCAATGAATCATTCGCCGACACTCGCTGACGGCCCAGCGCCACCACGTTGGCGCACATGTCCTCCGACATGACCGATCCCTGTTCGGCCGGCATCGCCCGCAGACCGGGGTTTTCGTAGCAATAGATACAGCCGAAGTTACAGGCATAGGTCGGCACGACCGTCAGGCTGAATCCGGTCGGCGCGAAACGGACCCGGTAATGGTGCGCCCGCACGGCCTTGACTTCATCCATCTCGCTGTCGACCAGAAAGCCGCCGGCTTTGAGATTCTCCAAAACGTCATCGGAAACGCCGGCTTCTTTGGGTGTCGCCCCCGCGACCAGGCGCAGTACCTGATGATAGGTGGCCTCGTCCAGCTCCGCCAATCCGCAAAGCATGGCGTTGAACGCCAACCAGTTCCCGTCGCTGCCGGGGACAAAATGATTGTACTTCGACGGTTTCAATCTCTCAGTCATGCCTTACCTTTAGGCATTTGGCGCCGCCTTCCCGATGGAGCACGATACCGCACACCGCCGGAATTGTCAACGGATTACCGGGAAGACCTTGTCGGCCCGGCCTCAGAATGTGATGTACATTTGTGCAGGTAGGCCGTATTATCGGGGTGATGGCAACCTATTTATACATCGACGTCGACGCCTTCCTGGCCGCCGTGGAACAATCGATTAACCGCAGCCTGGTCGGCCGGCCGGTGATGGTCGGCGGGCTTAAGGATGACCGGGGGATCGTCTACTGCCCCAGCTATGAGGCCCGTGCCCGAGGAATCAGGCTCGGCATGTCGCTTCGCGAGGCGGCCCGGATGGTCCCGGACGGCGTCTTTATCCGGGGAGACTGGCTCACCTATGAGCAATATTCCGAACGGTTCCTGGCCATCCTGCGGGAGCATGCCCCTCGCGTTGACAAGATATCCCCGGATGAGGCCTGCCTGGAAATCACCGGGCTGGAGCGAAGACTGGGGACACCGCTGCAGTTGGCGCGACGGTTGAAACAGACCGTCCGCCAAGTACTCGGCCTTTCGACCTCGGTCGGGATCGGATCGTCACGGGTGATAGCCAAGATCGCCTCGGAGATCACCAAGCCGGACAATTTGTTGATTATCGCGGCAGGCGAGGAACGGACATTCCTGGCTCCGTTGCCGGTGGAGAAGATCCCCGGCATCGGGCGCACCTATCGGCGCGTCCTGAACGAGATGGGGATCAAAACCATCGGTGATCTGCAGCAGATTCCGGAGGAGTATCTGGTGACCCTCTTCGGACAGAATGGCCGCAAATTCGCCGCCTATGCCGTCGGGCGCGATGGCCCCCTGATCCGCGACTTCACCGCCGTCCGCTCCGTCAGCCGCGAGACCGGATTGGCCACCGACATCACCGATTCCTCGCTGCTGCTTGGCCATTTCTACTATCTCCTCGAACGGGCCTGTCGCCGCCTGCGGCATCTGCACAAGAAGGCCGCGGGGCTGACCATCAAATTCCGCTACGGCGATTTCGAGCAGGTCGAGGGACAGACGGCCGTCAATCCCCCCTCCTGGGACGAAAAGATATTTTACCGGCATGTTCAAGCCATGTTTGCCACCCTCCATCGGCGGCGCCTGGGGATACGACTGGTCGGCGTGACGCTGACCGGCCTCAAGAACGCGCTGCACGGCGAATCATTCATCCTCGACCGCACGGAGAAGGACCAGCGCCTGTTGGACAGCCTCGACCGTATCCGCGCGCAGTTCGGTTTTCCGGCCATCACCACCGGGCGGACCATCGCGCTCAACGACCTCTATCGCACCAAGGCCACGGGTTATGAACTTCGCACTCCCGGGTTGTCGCAGTAACTTTTCCCTGCTCTGGGGCACCGCCTCCCCGGAACAGTTGGTGAAGCGGGCGGGGCAGGACGGCCTGGAATATCTGGGATTGGCCGACGACGACAATCTCTATGGCGCCATCGATTTCTATCATCTCTGCCGCGACGCCGGCATCGTCCCCCTCGTCGGTGTCCGGCTGTCGACGGGGCTGGGAAAACTGCATCTGATCGCCCAAAGCCATGCCGGCTATCAGAACCTCTGCCGCCTGGTCACGGCCCGGCAGTTGGAGGGTAGCGTCTCGGCCGAGAAGCTGGCGCGTTGCCATCATGATCTCTTCTGCCTGATCGCCGACGCCGCTCACCTATCGGCACTGAGAGAAATCTTCGGCGCCAGCCTCTTCTGGTCGGTGCAGGGAGATGAATCACGCCGCCTGTACAACGTCATGCAGGAGCAGGCCGTCCACCCGGTGGCCGACCCGACCGTCAGCTTCATCGCCCGCGACGATTATCAGACTCACCTGCTGCTGAGAGCTATCGATGCCGGAGTCTTAATCGATAATCTACCTGATACGATGCACGACCGGCCCGACGGTTGCTTCCCCGCTAATGCGGATATGCAGAAACGATTTGCTCAGATGCCGGAGGCGGTTGTCAAGGGATTGGCGCTGGCCCGACGCTGCCGGTTGACCTTTCCCGAGCGAAAGAATCTGCTGCCGTCGTTTCCCGATGCCCAACCTGATCATGCCGCGCTTCTGCGCCACAAGGCGCTGTCGGGGCTGAGGGAGAAACGGAATCCGATCCCGGCCGCATATCAGGCCCGACTTGATTTCGAAGCGGAGGTGATAGACCGGACCGGGTTCGTCGATTACTTTTTAATTGTGGCCGGCATCATCGATCACTGTCATCAAAACGGAATTCCGGTCGTGGGGCGGGGATCGGCGGCCGGATCGCTGACCGCCTTTGCCCTGGGAATCACACAGGTCGACCCTATCCGCGAAAGTTTGTATTTCGAACGCTTTCTCAACGAGGCTCGCTCCGATCCCCCTGATATCGACCTGGATATCGACTGGCGCCGGCGGGATGATGTTCTGAATTACGTGTATGAGCAATACGGCCGCGAGCGGACCGCCATGATCGCCAGCTATACCCGCTTTCGCGCCCGTCTGGCGGTGCGGGAAGTCGCCAAGGCGCACGGCCTGCCGCCGGATGAAATCGACCGTTTGGCCAAGCGGCTGCCGTACGGCGCCGACCCTCATGAAATCGCCCAGGCCCTGCGAAAGCTCCCCCCGGCCTCGCGGGCAACGATTGATTTGGAACGCTACGGGCCAATAATCAGAGAAGCCGTCCGCCTCGATGGCTTCCCGCGCCACCTGGGGATTCATCCCGGTGGAATCGTGATTACCCCCGCCCCGTTGACCGATTATGTGGCGCTCGAATGGGCCGCCAAGGGAATCGTCGTCACCCAGTGCGACATGTATCAGGCGGAGAAATTCGGTCTCGTCAAGGTCGATATTCTCGGACAACGGGGCCAGGCGGTGATCGTCGACTGTCAACGGCAGGTCAGCGACCCAGCGAAGAAACCGTTCGCCGTGCCGGATGATGATCCGGCGACCTATCGGCTGCTTCAGTCGGGAAAAACGATCGGCGTTTTCCAGATCGAATCCCCCGGATTGCGGGCGCTGCTGCGGGACTTGCGGCCGACTCACCTGGACGATGTCACGCTGGCCCTGGCGCTGATCCGCCCCGGAGCCTCCGACTCCGGCATGAAGAAGGCCTTCCTGGAGCGTCATCATGGGGGCGCCGCGGTCGCCTATCCGCACCCGCTCCTGGAGTCAATCCTGCGAGATACCTTCGGCGTCTTCATCTACCAGGAGCAGGTTCTGCTGTGCGCCCGCGACGTCGCCGGTTTTAATCTCCCGGCCGCCGACCTTCTCCGGCGAGCGATTACCAAGGGACGCCATGATACCGACTACACCCACCTGCGGGAACGATTCATTCGGGGAGCCGCAAAAAATGGGGTGTCGGACGCGACTGCCTCCGATATCTTTCATCTCCTCAGCCTTTTCGCCGGCTTCGGTTTCTGCAAGGCCCACGCCGCCACCTATGGCTATCTGGCGTACCAATCGGCCTACTTCAAGACGCATTATCCGGCCATTTTCATGCAGGCCGTGCTGAACAACGGGGGCGGGTATTATCCGGCCTCGGTCTATATCGCCGAGGCGCGCCGCCTGGGTCTTGACGTTCGGCCGCCTGACATCAACCGGAGTGAGGTCGATGAGTCGCTGGACGGCAATCGCCTTTATGTCGGCCTGGGACGGGTCAAGGATTTGCCGCAGAGTACCATCGGGCAGATCCTGGCCGCGCGGCCGTTCGTATCATTCGATGATTTCCTGGCCCGCGTGCGCCTCTCCGCAGCCGAGGCGGAAAATCTGGTCAAGGTGGGGGCGTTCGACGGCGTCGAGCCGAACCGACCCCTGCTTCTTTGGCGTCTGCGGCTGGCCGCGAAGCGGGGAACACGCCTGGCCGCGGCGGATAATGGTCACGCCCGCCCCGCGACCGATATGTTTGCCGGTCAGCTCATCGTTCCTCAGGCCCGCCGACTTCCCCGCCTGGCAAATTTAACCCCCATGGAGCGGTTTCGGTATGAACAGGAGATTCTGGGTTTTCCGGCCGGCGACCATCCGCTGGCGCTGTTCCCCGCCTATCGCCCCACACCATTGGCATGGGAAAGGGAAAACGGCGCCCCGATTGCAGTCGATGGCTGGCTGGCCGATATCAAGCGGATCAAAACGCGGGAGAAGAAGGAAGCGATGGTCTTTCCGAGACCGCTCCACGCCAGAACCGCGTGGGAGGACATGGAGGCCACCTTCGAGGTTGTCCTCTTCCCCGCCAAATACAAGGAATACGCGGAACTGGTCCGGCAATATCGCTTCCTGCATATCGACGGCGTCGTCAATCGCGATGGCGGCACGGTGGCGATAATCGGCGAAACAATTTCGCCCGCGCCGACCGGGCTTCCCGAAAAGCCATACCTCTGAGTTGATGTTGACGTGGCCAATATAAGGGTGTAGATTTGACCCATGACGGCCAAGCAGGTTCCATCAAAGATCCGCGAGGAATTGGCGCGGCTTCGGGCCGAAATCGAGAAGCATAACGATCAATACTATGTTCTCGACTCCCCACTGATCTGCGACGCCGGATACGACCGCCTCTTTGACCGGCTCCTGGAGATCGAAAAGACCTACCCGGCGCTGGTGACTGCCGATTCGCCGTCGCAAAGAGTGGGCGCGCCGCCGTCGGAGAAGTTCGAGCCGGCGCCGCACCGGGTGCAGATGTTGTCGCTGCAAAAGGTCACCACCGCCGAGGAGTTTGCCGATTTTGACCGCCGCGTTCGCGGCGGCCTCGGGTTACCGGAAGCGACCGCGGTCGAATACACCTTTGAGCCGAAGCTTGACGGTCTGGCGGTCGAACTGGTTTATGAACGGGGCCGATTGACGATAGGGTCGACCAGGGGCGACGGCTCCGTCGGCGAAAATATCACCTCCAACCTCAAGACCATCCGCTCCATCCCGCTCCGGCTTTCGGATAAAGCCGCCAGGCGGTATCCCCTGCTCGAGATTCGCGGCGAGGTGATTCTTCGCAGATCTGAATTTCAGCGATTGAATCGGCAACAAGAGGAAATGGGGCTGGAACCATTCGCGAACCCGCGCAACGCCGCGGCTGGTTCGGTCCGTCAACTCGACAGTCGCATCACCGCCTCCCGCCCGTTGAGGTTCTACGCCTACGGCATATCGGACCAGGAGCTTCCGGGCCTGGAAACTCATTTCCATGTGATGAAATTTTTGCGCTCGGAGAAATTCATGGTCAACGAGCATCTTCAGGTGGCTCGCGGTGTTTCCAACGTCGCGCGACTGTTCGAGCAACTGAACAGCATGCGTCCCAATCTTGATTATGATATCGATGGCTCAGTGATAAAAGTCAACCGCCTGGCCGATCAGATTCGGCTGGGGCAGGTCAGTCGCGCACCCCGCTGGGCGATCGCCTGGAAATTCGCGGCCGAGACCGCCGAGACGGTGCTTGAAGAGGTTATCTTTTCGGTGGGGCGGACGGGCGTTATCACGCCGGTGGCGGCATTGCGCCCGGTGCGGGTCGGCGGCGTGGAGGTCAGGCGGGCGTCGCTTCACAATGAAGATGAGTTGCTCGCCAAAGACATACGTATCGGGGATAGAGTCATTATCCGCCGGGCCGGCGATGTAATTCCGGAAGTAGTCGGCGTCATTGCAGAAAGACGAACCGGCAAGGAAAAGACGGTGGCTTTTCCAAAGAGTTGCCCATCCTGCGGCGAGCCGATTCACCGCCCCTCCGGCGAGGCGGCCCATCGCTGCATCAATCCCGCCTGCCCGGCTCAGATTGTCGAGAGGATATTCCACTTCGCCGGCAAAGGTGGCATGGATATCGAGGGGTTGGGCGGCAAGCTGGCGCAGCAATTGACCGACAAGCAGCTCATCCACTCCCCGGCCGACATCTACTTTCTGACCAAAGAAGATCTCTTACCGCTGGAATTGATGGCTGATAAGCGGGCGCAGAATCTTCTGGATGCCATCGGGCGGTCGAAATCCCGTGCGCTGCAGAATATCATCTTTGCGCTGGGAATTCCCGGCATCGGCGAGACGGCCGCGGCTCTTTTGGCCGAGCGCTTGGGGACGATAGACCGGCTCCTGCAGATCGCCGCCTCCGACTTGGAGGATATTGACGGAATCGGGCCGATCCTGGCCGAAGCGATCGTCACCTTCTTTGCCGATGGAAATAATCGCGCCATGATTGCCCGCCTGCGGGAAGGCGGGGTCGAATTCCGGCCGTTTATCAGCGACCGGAGAGAGATCGCGGCCATCGCCGGTAAAACGTTTGTCATCACCGGCACGTTATCCAAACCCCGGGACTATTTCCAGAAATTGATCAAG
>CAZPEV010000019.1:0-29895 GCA_964585635.1 uncultured Ignavibacteriales bacterium | reverse complement strand
GGCGCCCCCCCTTCAATCCATTACCACCCTGTTGGCCCACAATTCATCCCGGGCGGCCCGGCCGGGCGCCCCCACAAGATATCTTAATGGCGGCGGACGGCTTGCGTGTCGGCCCGGGGTGGTTTTGTGGCTTGACAGGTGCGGCCGGAAAGCGTAGATTTGATTCGATAAGACATAGGGATAAAACAGGTAAGCGGGCGTAATTCAGCGGTAGAATGTCAGCTTCCCAAGCTGAACGTCGTGGGTTCAACTCCCATCGCCCGCTTTTTTTCGTGCCATGAAGATCGTGCGTATTGATAAGACGTCGCCTCTCCACGGGCAGGTTTCACCCGGCGCCGAACTGCGTCGTGTCAATGGCCACCCGGTCGCTGATGAGATCGATTTCCGGTTCCACAACAGCGAAAGGGATCTGCGGCTGGAGATAGCCGACCAGGCGGGAGTCAGAACCATCGCGCTGAAGGATATCTCCTGCGGCGACTTGGGACTGGAATTTGAAGCGGGGAAGATATTGGTCTGCAACAACAACTGCATCTTTTGCTTTATCCATCAACAGCCGAAAGGGATGCGGCGCAGCCTATATGTCAAAGACGATGACTATCGCTATTCCTTCACCCACGGCAATTTTGTCTCTCTCTCCAATCTGACCGAGGCTGATTTCAAGCGGATCATCACCCAGCGGTTGTCGCCGTTATATATATCCGTCCATGCCACGGATGACCGCCTCAGGCGCTGCATCTTCCAAAATGAACGGCTGGCGCCGATCCTGCCGCAGATCAAACGGCTGGTCAATCATGGTATCACCCTTCACACCCAGACCGTCATCTGCCCCGGAATCAATGATGGTGTCCATCTCGACCGAACCATCCACAACCTGGCGGCCTTGGCGCCGGGAGTGGCGTCGCTGGCAGTCGTGCCGGTGGGGCTGACCCGCTTCCGTCGGCGTTTGCCTGGACTAAGGCCATTCACTGTTTCGGAATCAGGCGATGTCATCGATCAGGTCGAGGCATATCAGCGCGATTTTCAAAAGCGACTCGGAACCCGCTTTGTCTTTCCCGCCGATGAGTTCTTTCTGTCGGCGGGCAGGCTGATTCCGGGGATGGCCTATTATGACGATATGCCGCAATTCGAAAACGGCGTCGGGATGGCGCGCCAGTTCATCACCGATTTCAACCGGCGGCGCCGCTATCTTCCCCAGCAGGCGAAACGGGCCACCAAGCTGGCGATAGTTACCGGCCGATCGGCGTCGTCGTTTATGGCCGAGATGATTGTGCCGTCGCTCAATCAAATCAGGCGGCTGAGGGCGGAGTTGGTGGTTGTCGATAACCGTTTCTGGGGGAAGATGGTGACGGTAACCGGGCTGTTGACCGGGGCCGATATCCTGGCTGCCTTGACGCCGTCCGATGCGGATAGTATACTCCTGCCGCCGAACTGCCTGAATGGCGATGACCTCTTTCTGGATGATGTCACCTTAGACCAGTTCACCGCCCGGGCGGGACGGCCGGTGCTGACCGGAACCTATAATATCGCCGCCTTGGTGAAAGAAGCGCTGAAGCTTCGGGAGAATTGATGCCGCTACCGGTAATTGCCATCGTGGGTCGTCCCAATGTCGGGAAGTCATCCCTTTTCAACCGGATGATCAAGAGAAAGCTGGCGGTGATCGACAGCACTCCCGGCGTGACCCGCGACCGCAACTTCTCGCAATGCCAATGGAATCGCCGGGAGTTCTATCTGGTCGACACCGGCGGGATGGTGCCCGGTTCGCGCGATGAGATGGAGCGATTGATTCTGGAGCAGGCCCAGATAGCGGTTGATCAGGCCGACGTTATCCTGTTTGTCGTCGACTGCCAGACGAGCGTGACCGACATCGACTCGCGTATCGCCCGGCAGCTCCTTCGGACCGACAAGCCGATCGTCTTGGCCGTCAACAAGAGCGACAACGAGCGGATCGAGCGGGAGGCGTCGGAGTTTTACAAGCTTGGGTTCGAAAAAATCTTCCCGGTCTCGGCCACCAGCGGCCGCAGCATCGGGGACCTGATGGACGAAATGGTGGCGCACCTTCCCGATGTTTCCTCGGAGGCGCCGCCGGAGGGGCTGATTCGAGTCGCCGTCGTCGGCCGCCCGAACGTCGGCAAGTCGTCGTTTGTCAACTGGCTGCTGGGGGAGGATCGCCACATCGTCTCGCCCATCCCCGGCACGACGCGCGATTCGATCGACTCCGCCCTGGAATATGACGGCCGACATTACCTGTTGATCGATACCGCGGGACTGCGGAAGCGCAGCAAGGTCAAAGAAAGCGTGGAGTACTTTACGACGCTGCGGACCATCCGCGCCATCGAACGATGCGACGTGGCGGTGATTTTGCTCGACGCCGCTGAAGGACTCAACTTCCAGGAACTGAAAATTATCGATGAGGTCGGCGAGGCCAGGCGGGGAATGGTGCTGGTGGTAAACAAATGGGATATTTTCGAAAAGGACGGGCACTCGGCCGACATCTATACCAAGCAAATCAAGGAGACGGTTCCGACCTATGATTATCTGCCGGTGATCTTCGTGTCGGCCCTGACCGGCCAGCGTCTGACCAAGACCCTGACCCTGGTCGACCGCGTCTATGCCGAATATACCAAGCGGATCCCGACGGCAGAGTTGAATGATTTCCTGGAAGAGGCGGTGGCCCATCAGACCCCGGCGGCGGTGAAGGGGAGATGGATCAAGCTTTTGTACATGACCCAGCCAGAGACGGCGCCGCCGACCTTTGTCATCTTCAGCAACTATCCGAAGCTGATTCAGGAGTCGTACCTTCGCTACCTGACCAATCGAATGCGGGAACGGTTTGGTTTTGAGGGGGTGCCGATTACGATAAAGCTCAAGGGAGGCAGGGAAGAGCAGTAACCGGGGCGGGGAGAGACCGCCTTCGAAGGAGGAGGCCGCCGAGGACGCCCCTTTTCCTGTCTCAATCTGCTCAGACGCAGGCAAAAAAATGGCGGCGCCGAAGGCGCCGCCACAACCTGCAGTATTTCCTCAAAGAGAGAACCAGCTTATTTCATCTTGCGCCGGGCGACAGCCCCACCGAGGAGGCCGAGACCAAGCAACATCAACGAACCGGGTTCCGGAACCGGGGGATGCCCGTTGCCGCCCTTTTCGGAATCATGCGAGCCCGGCACCTTGGTGAACTGTCCATCAGACTGCCGCAAGAATGCATAGGCGTCGAAATGGACCCAATCATAGGTGGTCGTCACCTGGAATTTGAAAATCTTACCAAGGGCGGTGTCGCCGTATTCTCCCGGCTGCATATTGTGCACCGTCTCCGGGGCGGTGTTGACCAACGACGCCACCGACACTTCCGCATAGTTCGTCGGATAAATGCCGTGGGGAGGATAATCGCCCATGCTGTTGCCCCACGACGGCGGTGTGCCATAATCGAAGCTGTTATAATCGACGCCGCCGATTGTTAGGGCACCGGCGATAGGGGCCTGACCGCTAGCCAGGGCGGCCACGAGGGTAACGTCATACAACGGCTTTGAGCCGGTATTCGCAGTGATGACCCACAATTCAAAGCTGCCGGACCCGGTGATCCACGTCTCGGTGCCGGCATTCCAGTGAACATCAGGGGCGTTGATGTAGGTCTGTAAGGCCGGAATAGCGAAGGCCGATGAGCCAAATGCTGTCAGCATCGCTATGACTGCCAGAATCAACAAGTGTTTCTTCATACACAACTCCTCGGTCAAATATGTTTTCTGACCTCTTTGAAGCAAATCCCATACCAAAAGGCCATCGGCCACCAAAATCGTCCCCGTTTGTAAGTTATTGCTACTCAATGAAGTTTGCGGGTTGGGATATTTCTTGATTTTGCCGCGCCAATTCGCCGGCCATCGAAAATGACTGAAACCGTCCAGAATTCTTGCAGTTTCGATCCCGGTTGAATCACTAATGAAACACGACCTCCTCCGTTTGTAAGAATTTCCGTCTATCTGTTTGATAGAATGCGTCTTATCTATTATTACTTAGAGTGGTTCTTCCACCCTTGCATTTTGCTGCACTGTCAACCCCTGAGACACTTTTCTCCCACTTAACAGGCGATTCACGGCCTTGCCGTTTGGCCTTTGTCGTCGGAAAGACCTTGTTCCGCGAAGCGTTAAGCAATGTCGATAGATATCCGACCTAGATCATATACAGTGGTGAACCCGAGAGCAAATTTGGCATGTACCGGGAAGATATACATACTCTCAGCGAAAGAATCGCCGAACTCGAAACCTCCCTTGATGCTACCATCCAGGAAACCGACGACTTGGCTAATATCGCCGCCATTATCACTTCCATCCTCGATCTCGAATCGGTGCTGGCCGCGGCGATGGAAATCGGCATGCGCCACGTCGCCGGCGAGGTCGGCGCGATTCTTATGGCCGACGGCGATAAACTGCCCACCAAGGTTGCCTGGGGGGTCGAGAATGATTTCCTTGACCATCTCATCTTTCAGGACGGACTGGATATCGCCCGCTTTTGTCTTCGGAGCGGGGCGCCGCTGTGTGAGAATAGATGCGAAGATCGCTTTCCCGCCAATCGTTCGATTCGAAATCTCATCGCCTGTCCGATTCCGGGAAAAGACCAGGCTTGGGGCGCGGTGGTAATATTGAACAAGGAGGCAGGGCGCGACTTCTCCGATCAGGATATCCATCGTTTGGAAATGATTTGCCGCTTTACCTCGGTCGCCATCGAAAACGCCCGGCTGCTTCAGGAGTCGCTGGCCAAGAAAGAACTCGAACAGGAACTGGAACTGGCCCGCCAGGTCCAGATGACTTTCCTGCCGGAAAAAGCGGTGATCCCCGGGCTACAGATTGCGTCGAGCTATGTTCCCGCGCGGCAAGTCGGCGGCGATTACCTTGATTTGATACCGGTCGCCAACGCCGGGTTGTACTTTCTCGTCGGAGATGTAACCAGCAAGGGAGCTCCGGCGGCGCTGATCATGACCGCCGTCTATTCCATCGTCCATGCCTCGGTCCATGCCGGCTCGACGCTGGATCCCTCGGCCGTCTTGTCGCGCCTCAACGACCTTCTCTGCCGGGACATCATCAAGGGTCGCGAGATGTTTTTGACCCTCTTTGTGGGTCGACTGGAGATCGCCTCCGGCCGTCTGACTTATTGCAGCGGCGGCCATCCCTCGCCGCTCTTTTACAGCGCCGGGGCCGGAGACGTCATTCCTCTTACCGGCGGCGGGCCATTGATCGGGCAGTTTCCCGGGGCAGCCTATCGTTCGTCGGAACTGACCCTCAATCCCGGTGACCGGATCTTCTGTTATACCGATGGATTAACGGAAGCGCAGGACATCGGGGGTCGGCTGTTCGGCCTGCCCCGTCTGACGGCCTGCTTCCGTGACGGTGTCAATCAAGACCCGGAAGCGCTCAATCGACGGCTGGTTCAGGAGATCGACCGTTTCCGGCAAGGCTCCGGGCGAGAGGAGATCGATGATTATACCACCCTGATCATCGACTATATGGAAGAATCCGCCTCCGGCCATCACTATCGGTACGCCTATCCCTCCCGGCTGGACATCCTGGAATCGATGTACGCCGACCTCGACCTGGTCTTTGCGCGCCATGACATCCCGGCCGAGGCGGCCAATCCACTCCGGCTGGCGGTTTCGGAAGCCGTTACCAACGCCATTATCCATGCCCATCGTCAAGAGGCCGCAAAACGGGTTATCCTGCAATTAGATGTAAAACAAACGGCGATCGTCGCCGATATCATTGATGAGGGTTCCGGCGTGGAAATCGAGGATATGCAGGCGCATAGCCTGTCGGTCGATCCCATGGCCGAATCCAACCGGGGGCTCGGGTTGATCCGGCGGCTGGCCGACAAAGTCGAGATCAGACGCATGCCTCAAGGTGGTACCGGAGTGAAAGTGACCAAGTATGTTGACGTCTCGAATAGTCGATAGATTTTTGGAGGACGGCATGGAAATCACCCTGGAAGCATATGGGAATGTATACGTTTTGTCGTTGCGGGGGAAACTCGACTTGGCCAGCGCGGCCGGCTTGAAGGCGAGGGTCAAATCTCTGCTCGACGATCACAAGAACCTCATCCACCTGTCCCTGAGAGAGGTTGATTTTGTCAACAGCTCCGGGTTGGGGGCAATGGTGTCACTGTTGAAGGAAATCCGGCTGCACCGAGGGCGCTTGACCCTTTCCGACCTGGCGCCGTACGTCAACGAGATTTTTGACATCACGCAGTTGTCCCATGTGTTTGAGATCTTTCCAACGGTTGAAGAGGCCATGATCAGTTACGGCGCCGTGCCGGTCGCCTTGTGAGCGGCGACTCCGGTGGCGTCACCGATCATGAGCATGGCAGGATGAATGACTATGGACCGATTTCGCATCCTCGTCGTCGATGACGAACTGCTGATCCGCGATCTGCTGTATGACTTTTTCATCACGCAGGATTGGGACATCGTCGTGGCGGAAGATGGTCAGAAGGCGATCGATTATCTCAAGAATCAGAAGTTCGACATCGTCCTGACCGACATCCGTATGCCGGACGTCAGCGGTTTGGATCTCGCCAGCCGCATCAGGGCGCTGTACGGCGACCTGCCGATCATGATCATGACCGGTTATCCCTCGTTGGAGACCGCCGTGGCCGCCCTCCGCCATAAAGTGGATGATTATATCATCAAGCCTTTCAACATCAATCAGCTATATAGAACCATCAAGAAGACCGTTGAGGATCGCCGCCAGGCGGCCGAGGTCGGCACGGGATGATGGAGTAAGAGATGCCGGCGACAAGGGGGCCTTGCCGAATTCTGATTGTCGATGACGAGATTGCTATCCGCAGTCTGCTTCAGGACTATTTTCTGCAATTGGGGTATCAGGTGACGGCAGCGTCGAGCGCCGGGGAGGCCGCCCGGATTCTGTCCTCGGAGCAGATCGGCGTGGCGTTGGTCGACCTGAAGCTGCCGGATCATGACGGCCTCTATATCATCGATCGGCTAAAACAAGCTTGCCCCGAGGCGGCCGTGGTCATGATGACGGGGTATCCCACCATGGATTCGATCATTGGGGCTTTGCAGCACGGCGCTTTCTACTATATCATCAAGCCGTTCCGTCTGTCCGAGTTGGAGGAGACCGTCGAGAGGGGCTGGCAGAAGTCGCTTAAAGACCGCCGCCTGCCGGCTCTGGAAGCACGGGTGGCGTTGCTCGAGGACCTGTTGCTCCAGCACGGTATCGACGTCTCAGAAGAAAGCGCCAACGCGCCGGGAAATCCCAGGCCGAAGAGCCTGATAAGCCCGGTCTCATAGCGAACGGACCACTGGCCTTTCCCCCGAGCCTTGAATCCGGTACTCGTCGTTGCCTCCGCAGACGGTACGTCGATCATAATCGGCCCCGGTTTTTTGTTGATTTCTTCCGTCTTGGGCGTCACATTAAATCATTATGGACGAGACTCATCCGACAGTCAAGGATGGACTGCCTGAAGCCGAATTGCTGCAGTTCAAAGAATCATTCGAGACTTTCAACAAGATCATCAACAATCTTCAGCGGCAATATCTGTCGCTGGAGAAGCAATACTCCGAACAGGGACGGCGTCTGGAAGAGATCAATCACGAGCTGCGCCTGACGATCGCCGTCAACCGCGAGATCACTTCCTTTCTGACCTCCATCTTAACCTCGCTGACCTCCGGGGTGGTGGCGGTGGATCAATCGGGGATTATATCGCATTTCAATCCGGCCGCGGAACGGATCACCGGCATCCCCGGGGCCAACGCTTTAGGGCAGAAGTATGACGAGATCATATCAGCCCGAAGCGGCGGTCGGTTCTCGGCGCTTGACACCGCTTTGTCCGGCGCGCAATTTGACTCCGAGGAGAAGGTTCTCCTGGGCCGGTCCGGGGAGGAGATTCCGGTCTCCGTCTCGACCTCGCTTTTGACCGACGGCGAGGATCAGCCCTGCGGCGCGGTTGAGATATTTTTCGACCTGACCAAGATCAAAAGGCTGGAGGATGAAGTCACCCGGGCAAAGACGCTGGCGGCGCTGGGGGAGATGGCTGCCACCGTGGCTCACGAGGTGCGCAACCCGCTGGGAGGCATCGGCGGTTTCGCGGCCCTGCTGCGGCGTGAATTGGAGGGGGATGAGGCCAAGACCCGCCTGGTCGACAAGATCATCGCCGGCGTCAATATCCTCAACCAAACCGTCACGGCCCTGTTGGATTACACCCGGGGGGAACAGTTGAACCTTCGTTCCGTCTCGGTTGCCCGCCTGATCGAGGATTGCGTCGAATACGAGCGGGCCGATCAGGAGAACGCCCAGCCGGCCGTTGAGTTGGCGGTCGAAATTCCCGACCGCGACCTGCAGGTGACCTGTGATCCGCACCTCATGCGCCAGGTGTTGCATAATCTTTTGCGCAACAGCCGCGAGGCGATGCCCCAGGGCGGTCGCGTGACCATCAAGGCCTACCAGACCCAGAGCGGGCCAAGGCCCGGAAGTACATTGTCGGCCGTCTGTATCGAAGTCAGCGATACCGGCGAGGGTATCCCGATCGATATTCGCGATAAGATCTTTCGGCCGTTCTTTTCCACGAAGCAGAAACATAACGGCGCCGGGCTGGGGCTGGCCTCGGTCTGGAAAACGGTCCAGGCGCACGGCGGCGAGATCACGATCGACTCCGAGGTGGGGACGGGCGCCGCCTTCCGCATCATTTTGCCGGCCAACCATACTAATGCTGAGGGTAGGGCATGAAACTGAATATCCTGCTGGTTGACGATGACAAGCTGGTCAACGAGTTCATCGGGGAGACGCTGCGACGGACGCGTCACAATATCGTGGCCGCCTTTTCGGGCGAAGAGGCCAAGCAGCACCTGGAGCAGACGCCGTTCGACATCGTCCTGACCGATATCAAGATGCAGCGGGTCTCCGGTATGGACCTTCTGCGCCACGTCAAGACCTATACCCCGGAGACGGCGGTCATCATGATGACCGCCTTCGGGACGGTGCAAAACGCGGTCGAGGCGATGAAGTTGGGAGCGTTCGATTATCTGGTCAAGCCGTTCTCGCCCGACGAGATCGAGCTGGTGATCAGCCGGGCCCACGAGTATGTGGCGTTGCGCTCGGAGAACCAGCGCCTGCGGGCCGAGGTCAACGAACGGTATAAAACCCTCGTCGGCACCTGCCGGCCGATGACGGTCATTTTCGACCTGATCAAGAACGTCGCCCCCACCCGTTCGACCGTCCTCATCAGCGGCGAATCGGGGACCGGCAAGGAGTTGATCGCCCGTGCCGTGCATCACAACTCCGACCGGACCGACCGACCCTTTGTCAAGCTCAACTGCGCCGCGTTGCCCGAGGGGCTGATGGAATCGGAGCTGTTCGGCCACGAAAAGGGGGCCTTTACCGGCGCTATCAAGCAGACCCGCGGCCGCTTCGAAATGGCCGACGGCGGAACGCTGCTGCTGGATGAAATTTCCGAGATTCCGACGACGCTCCAGGGGAAGCTGTTGCGCGTCCTTCAGGAGCGGGAATTCGAGCGGGTCGGATCGGTGATACCAATTCCGGTTGATGTTCGCATCATCGCCACCACCAACCGCAACTTGAAAAAGGAAATCGCGGCCGGCAATTTCCGCGAGGATCTGTTCTTCCGCCTCAACGTCATCGAGATTCCGGTGCCGCCGTTGCGGGAGCGGCCCGACGACATCCCCCTTCTGGTCGACCATTTCATCCGCAAGTACTGCGCCGAGACGGGCAAGGATATCACCGGCGTCGATGACGCCGTCATCCGGCTGTTCATGAATTACCATTGGCCGGGGAACGTGCGCGAGTTGGAGAATTTCATAGAGCGGGCGGTGGTGATTTCCAGTAACAAGGTACTCAAGCCGGCCGACTTTCCGCAGTCGCTGGTGTTGGGGAAGATTGATGACGAGGGGGGCGAGTTCAAGGTCGGCATGACGGTTCATGACGCCGAGAAGCTGCTGATCCTGCGCACGCTGGAAGACCAAAGCGGCAACCGGACCCGCGCCGCGGATATTTTGGGAATCAATCCCCGGACGTTGCGCAACAAGCTTCACGAATATGGCATCGCCGACTCCGGCGGCGACGCCGACGATTGACAGCCACAATTGCGGCCGCATCTATTCTTGTGCTTGGGCATGCCGTCGTGTGCCAAGGTTCGCATCAGTCGCTAATGTTGCCAAGACAACCCCCTGGCTATGCCTACCTGCCGCAAACGGCAAGATGCCCCATTTCTGTCCGTTGCCACCCCCGTCGCCACAAAAGAATAGGGGAGACAATTATCGAACTTCCCTAGGACGATCTGGTGAACCGATTTCCCCAAGAACTCCGCCGGCGCAGGGCCCGATGCGAGACGGCATTTTGTTGCAATTTAGGCTGTATAAAACTTGCTCACCTGCCGATACCCTCAATGATCGGCGGACGACCCGCCTGTCATGGAAATAAAAAAGTATGGATATAGCAACCATCGGCGGACTGATACTGGGGATCGGGGCGATCTTGGTCGCCTTCGTTCTGGAGGGCGGAAATATCGGCGCCGTCGCCCAGGCCCCGGCCATGATATTGGTCATTGGCGGGACGATCGGCGCCGCCACCATCACCACCTCGTTCCGGACGATCATGAACATCCCGAACCTGCTGCGGATTGCCGCCCGTGGATCCTCGCCCGATCCGATGGCGACCATCAACCGGATCGTGGCGCTGTCCGAAAAGGCCCGCCGCGAGGGGGTGTTGGGACTGGAAGCCGACCTGAAGCGGATTCAGGAACCGTTTTTCCGCAAAGCGCTGCAATTGGTGATCGACGGCACCGAGGCGACCGTCATCCGCCAGATTTTGACGACTGAAGTTTCCTCGATGGGGGACCGGCACCGGGTTGGCATCGGCCTGTTCAAAGCCCTGGGGGGATTTTCGCCGACGTTGGGCATCATCGGAACCGTGCTCGGCCTGATCCATGCCCTGTCCAGCACGGCCGACGCGGCACGGATGGCCTCGGCCATCGCCGGCGCCTTTATCGCGACCCTGTGGGGGATATCGATGGCCAACCTCTGCTACCTGCCGATCGGCGACAAGCTCAGGCTGCGCCACGATCAGGAAGCGGCCAACTTGGAACTGGTTATGGAAGGAATGATCGCCATCCAGTCGGGCGACAACCCACGCATCATCCGCTCCCGGCTGATGTCCTATATCGAACCCAAATATCGGCGGGACTAACCAGTGTTCATCAAACGCCGCAAAGACGACGTTCCGCAGGATAATCCCGACCGATGGCTTTTGACCTATGCCGATCTGATCACGCTGCTTCTGGCCTTTTTCATCGTCATGTACTCCATGTCGGTGATGGACGCCAAAAAATTCGGCAAGGTATCGCAGGCGCTGCAGGGCATTCTCAAGGGGGGGCCGTCGGTTCTGAAACTGCCGGATATCACTTCCATCAACAATGGTCACGGCCTTCTGGCGACCGGCGATCTGAATCTGCTGCAGACCAAAATTCATGAGGACATGACCAGGCTGGGGCGGAACGGCGACGTGGGCACCAGCATCAATGAACGGGGGTTGACCATTCATATACTGGAGTCGGCGTTGTTCGACGACGGCAAGGCCGACCTGAAGCCAAAGGCCAGGGAGATGCTCGACATGATGGCGGGCGATCTGCTGAAGATGCCCAATCATGTCCGGGTGGAGGGACACACCGACGATCGTCCCATCAACACGCCGCGCTTTCCCTCCAACTGGGAGTTGTCGACCGCCCGCGCCACGGAGGTCGTGCGTTACCTGATCGAGCGCCATACCTACCCGCCGAGCAAGATCTCGGCCCTGGGATATTCATCGTACCGCCCGTACGTTCCGAACAACGGCGTCGAGAACCGGGCCAAGAACCGTCGCGTCGACATCGTGGTCCTGACCATGGAATTGACCGCCATGGAACCGGCCTCCGAGATGGCCGATTTCACCCAGAAGCAGGTGCAGGCCTGGCGCGATCTGCGTCAGGAATTTGATTCCCTGGCCAAAGGGAATAATTTTCCATTCTAGACCAGCCTGCCGTCGTTTATTCCTTAGTAGCCGCCATTCAACGCCTTGTCGATTAACGCATTACGCACGTTTTAGGGCTGTTGGCATTCCCCTTGCTTTTCCATCGGGCGGAGAAGTCTATGGGTAATGTCATTAATAAGGCGGTATGGCAGAAGATCGGGGTTGATGCTTTCGGGAAAATGCTCGACCTAGCCGCTTACCGTCACAAGCTGATTTCCGGCAACGTTGCCAATTCGGCCACTCCAGGATATGCCGCCAAGGATGTCGATTTCGACGGGGAGATGAAGAAAGCTCTCGGCGGCGGTCCCATGCTGCCTTTGGCCACGACCGATCAAAAGCATATCTCCAACGTCGGCCGCGACACCAAAGTCAAAGTCATTGAGCACGGCCCGGAAAGCGACGATGACCTCAACGGCGTCGATATCGACAAGGAGGTCACCAATCTGGCCGTGAATCAGATGAATTACACGATCGGCGCGCGTCTCTTGGAGAAGCAGTTGTCAGTGTTGCGCAAGGCGATTACCGGGAGCAAGTAATATGGCGGGAATCTTCTCATCGATTGAAATATCCGGCTCGGGGATGTCGGTGCAGCGGCGCAAGATGAATATCGTCGCGGAAAACATCGCCAACGCCGAGACGACCAAGACCGAGGAGGGGGAACCGTATCGCCGGAAACGGCTGGAGGTCGCCTCCGATGTCGACCGGCTTCCCTTTCAAACCGTGCTGGAGAGGAGTCTCACCAGTCTCACGCTGACGAACCAGAAGCATCTGCCGGAACTGCCGACGGCGCTGGGGAATTACGAGACGGTGGAAAAGGCCAACGGGGAAGAAGTCGTGACCGAGGGTGATGAGGCCTTCCGGCTGATCTATGATCCGAGCCATCCCGACGCTAACGCACAGGGATATGTCAAAATGCCGGATATCGAGATAATCAATGAGATGGTTGACATGATGTCGGCCAACCGCGCTTACGAGGCCAACGCCAACGCGGTGGGGGCATCCAAGGAGATGCTCAAGAACGCGCTCGACATCTGACGGTGGTGAAAGGAGACCCATGACGTGAAGATAGCGACCGTACCGATTGATATTTATCGACAAGCAAGCACCATAGCATCCAAGAGAGCGGATGACGCCGCGCAGAATCTTCCCGGAACGCGGTCGGCCGCGTCACGTTCGGTGACGCTGCCGAGCGCCAATCCCGCGGAGGCGGCATCGGTGACGGTTCCGAAGGGGCCCTCGCTGCTGAGCGGGGCGTTGTCCTCCGAGGAAAAGGAACTGCTGGTCAGATATTTCGCCCGATTTGGCGATACCGTTGAAGCGGCACCGACGTACAGCCCGGTCGCCCGTCCGGCGGTCGCTTACCTCACCGGGCAGAAAGTGGACGTGCGAGGATGAGCGGGATTAAGATTATCGCGCCGCCGGCCGTAACCGGGTTGCCGCTTCAGCCGCAGCCCAAGGTTGCGTCGACCGAAAAGGAAAGCTTCGGCGATTTCTTGGGCAAGGCCATCGGCGAGGTCAACGATCTTCAGGGCAATGCGGCCGTGGCCCAGGATAAACTCATCCAGGGTGATGCCGCCGAACTGCATCAGGTAATGATCGCTGCCGAGAAGGCCGGCATTGCCTTTGATCTCTTATTGGAAATCAGGAAGCGGCTGCTTGACGCCTATCAGGAGCTAATCCGGATGCCGGTGTGACAGGCAGCAGAGCGTGAGCACAAATAGGACTTGGTATGGATTATTTGAAGCAGGTACTGCATCGCCTGGCCGAGATCGCCCGGCAGATGTCCCCCAGTCAGGCGGTTATCCTCGTGGCCCTCGTGGTCGGGACGATCGTCGGCACGGTGGCCATCGTCGGCTGGGTCGGCCAAGCGGCCTATCAGCCGCTCTACACCAATCTTGAGCCGGCCGAGGCGGCCGAGGTGACCAAATATCTGGCCGAGAAAGGGGTTCCCTACAAGTTTGGCCCCGGCGGCACGTCGATCGAAGTGCCCTAGTCGAAACTGTATGAGGCGCGCATCGGGCTGGCCTCTCAGGGATTGCCTCGGTCCGGGACGGTCGGCTATTCCATCTTCGATGAGCCCAATCTAGGCATGACCGATTTCTTGCAGAAGCTGAATTATCGCCGCGCTCTGGAGGGAGAATTGGCCAAGACGATCACCTCGCTGAGCGAGGTCCGAGCGGCGCGGGTGCATATCGTCATTCCGGAAGAACGGCTCTTCTCCGAGCAGCAGCAACAGACGACGGCCTCGGTCGTGCTCAAGCTGCGCCGTCCCAATGGGCTGTCCAAAATGCAGATCACCGGCATCTCGCATCTGGTGGCGTCGTCGGTCGAGGGACTCAATCCCGGCAATATTACCATCATCGACTACGACGGCAACCTCTTATCGTCAAGCACCGGCAATGACCAACTGGCGTCGATGAGCAGCAGCCAGATGGAGGTAACGCAGGCGGTCGAGCGCGATCTGGAGCGAAAGGCCCAGACGATGCTGGACGGCGTTCTCGGGCCGGGCAAGGCGCTGGTTCGGGTGACGGCGGAGTTGAATTTCCAGCAATACTCGCGAACGTCGGAGAATTACGACCCCAATATGGTGGCGGTCCGCTCCGAGCAGAAGACCGAAAGTTCCGACTTGGCCTCCAAGAAGAAGACCGAGACGGTCGAGGACAAGCAGGACAATCAGTCGACCATGACGCTGACCAACTATGAGGTTTCCAAGACGGTCGAGTCGGTGATCAATCCGGTCGGAACGGTCAAGCGGCTGTCGGTCGCGACGCTGGTCGACGGCACCTATAAGAAGATCGCCGGACCGAAGGGCGGTGAGGAGCAACTGGTCTATGAGCCGCGGCCTCAAGCCGAGATTGACCGCCTGGCCGGCATCATCAAGAACGCCGTCGGCTATTCACCGGAGCGGAACGATCAGGTGGAAGTCGTCAACATCGCCTTCGACAAGACCTATCTCAACGAGCAACAGCAAGAACTCGACAATCAATACAACAAGCAGTTTTACTATGATATCGGCAAGAAGGTGTTGATTGTAGCGGCGGTACTGGTGGGCCTGTTCTTCATCTTTCGCACGCTCAAGAAATTCCTCGCCGGTCTAGTACAGGTCCTGGCGATATCGCCGGCGCCCGCCCGGGCGGCGGGAACGGCGTCCTATGAGGCCCGGACGAACCCGGTGCCGGAAATCCCGGAAATCGTACCGGAGGCTCGCCGGGCCAAACTGGTCGACCAGATGCAAAAGATCGCCAAGGACGATCCCGAGGAGATCGCCAGGGTTATCAAAACCATGATGGTTGAGTAGGGAAGTCATGGAATACGTATTCGAAAGCCTCTCGCCCAGCCAGAAGGCGGCCATCGCCCTGGTTGCCTTTGGAACCGAGGTCTCGGCGCTGGTGCTCAAGACTCTCAACGAGGACGATCTGGAACGGCTGACGGTCGAGATCGCCAACCTGCGCCAGGTTCCGCCGGAGTTGGAGGAAAGGGTGATCAAGGAGTGTCACGAGATTTTCATGGCCCGGCAGTATGTCTCGCAGGGGGGGATCGATTTTGCCCGCGACATTCTGGAGCGGGCGATCGGCGACAAACGAGCGCTGGAGATTCTCAACCGCCTCGAGTCCTCGCTGCGAGCCTCCGGCTTCAGCATGCTGAAAAACATCGACCCTCGTCAATTGGTGAACTTCATCCAGAACGAACACCCACAGACCATTTCCCTGATTCTGACTCAACTGGTGCCGCAACAGGCGGCGGCGGTGCTGGCGGAACTGCCGCCGGAGCTGCAATCCGAGGTGGCCCTGCGGGTGGCGACGATGGAAAGAATTTCTCCCGACGTCCTGAAGCAGATCGAGTCGACGCTGGAATCGCACTTCCAGATGACCGCCGGCCGCGACCTGTCGGTATCCGGCGGCGCCAAGACCATCGCAGAGATTCTCAACATAATCGAGACCACCGCGGAGAAGAACATCCTTCAGGCGATCGAGGCGGAAAATGCCGAGCTGGCGATGGAAATCAAGAACCTCATGTTTGTCTTCGACGATCTGATTCTCCTGGATGACCGCGGCGTCCAACGCCTGCTGAAAGAGGTTGAGACCAAGGATTTGGCGATTGCGCTCAAGGCCGCCTCCGAGGAAGTGAAGAACAAGATTTTCGCCAATGTGTCGGAGCGCGTCGCCGTCCTGGTCAAGGAAGAGATGGAATTTATGGGGCCGATGCGGCTGTCCGATGTCGAGGCGGCCCAGCAGCGAATTGTCGAAACCGTCCGGCGGTTGGAGGAGGAAGGCCAGATCGTGGTCGCCGGTCGCGGCGGGAAGGAAGATGTCATTGTCTAACGTGCGTTCGCTGACCCGGGCGAAGGCGGCCGTCCCCGTCGGTGGCGCTCAGGTTGACCTCCAAGCGGAACGGCGGGCGGAAGCCCAGGTCGCCGAGAAGTACCCCCAGCTATCCATAACCGTTGCGCCCGACGGCACCCGCCGGATGCCATTGCGTCAACTACTGCTCCTCGAGCAGGACTTCGACCGCGTCGGCCAGTCGGCCTATGAGCGGGGAAAGCAGGAGGGCCGTCAAGCCGGCTTGGCTCAGGGAATGGCGGCGGGGCAGCGCGAGGCTCGCGACGTAGTTGCTTCCCTTTCCCAGATGGTGGCTGATATCACCGCCCAGCGGGAGACCATCCTGGTCGAGGCCAAGGATCTCGTCCTGCAGTTGGCGCTCAAGATCGCCGAGAAGCTGACTTTCGGCGCTGCCGCCATCAATCCCGGAATCACCTTCTCGGTCATCGAGGGGGTCATTGGTCAATTGACGGATAGATCACACATCACGGTCAAGGTACATCCCGATCATCTCTCGATTCTCAAAGAGCAGATCGAAAAATTCGGCAGTTGCGACAGCGGCGTTAAAGATCTTCGCCTGGAAGCCGACCCCCGCGTCAGGCACGGCGGCTGTTTCCTCGAAACGCCGGCCGGCGCCATTGATGCCCGGCTGGACTCAATGTACGAAGTGCTGCGACAGGCGCTGACGGCGGGAGAGGAGACCGTCGGGTGACGGTTGCCCACGATCATTGGCTGAGCCGGGTGGAAGCGGCCCGCGTCATCAGGCAATATGGCATGGTATCGCGGGTGGCGGGGATGGTCATCGAGGCGAAAGGGCCGGCGGTCCCGATCGGATCGCTCTGCCGGATCGAATCCATCGACGGCGCGCGACCGATCCTGGCCGAGGTAGTCGGATTCAAGGAGAATATCATCTTTCTTATGCCCTTGGGGGCCACCCAGGGGATTACCCCGGGAGCGATTGTCACCAGCACCGGCGAACAGCTTCGCACGCCGGTCGGCGATGATTTGATGGGACGGGTTCTCGACGGCCTGGGCCGGCCGCTGGACAAGAAGGGACCGTTGACCGCCACTCTCTATCGTCCGCTGCATGCCCGCCCGCCGCACAGTCTGGAACGCAAGCGGATCACCGAGCCGTTGTATACGGGGATAAAGGCGATCGACACGCTCTGTACCTGCGGCAAGGGACAGCGGATCGGAATATTTTCCGGCTCCGGGGTAGGGAAATCGGTCTTGATGGGAATGATTGCGCGCGGCACCAGCGCCGACGTTACCGTCATCGGGCTGGTCGGCGAGCGTAGCCGTGAGGTAAAAGATTTTATCACCA
Source organism: uncultured Ignavibacteriales bacterium (assembly GCA_964585635.1). Lineage (GTDB taxonomy): Bacteria > Zixibacteria > MSB-5A5 > GN15 > JAAZOE01 > CAZPEV01. Next base: position 12,238 of record CAZPEV010000019.1, on the reverse strand, counting down.
AGGATCTGGGGGAGGAAGGACTGAAACGGTCGGTGGTGGTGGCCGTCACGTCCGACGAACCGGCCCTGATTCGGCTTAAAGGTTTTATGACGGCCACGACCATCGCCGAGTATTTCCGCGAGCAGGGCAAAGACGTCATGATCCTGATCGATTCAGTGCCGCGGGTGGCCATGGCCCAACGGGAGATTGGCCTTTCGGTCGGCGAGCCGCCGGCGACCAAGGGATACCCGCCGTCGGTGTTCGCGCTGCTGCCCAAAATACTCGAGCGGGCGGGACCGTCGATCCAGGGGTCGATCACCGGGCTGTATACCGTGCTGGTCGAGGGGGACGATTTCAACGAACCGATTTCCGATGCCGTCCGCTCGGTGCTGGACGGCCACGTCGTCCTGTCCCGGAAGCTGGCGACGCGCAATCACTATCCGGCGGTCGACGTCCTGGACTCGGTCAGCCGCTTGATGCTGGACGTCATTACCCCTGAGCATCGGCAGGCGGCCGGGCGAGTCAAAGAGTTGATGGCGATCTACCGCGAGGCGGAAGACCTGATCAACATCGGGGCCTATGTCAAGGGGGCATCGCCGAAGATCGACGAAGCCATTGCCTGCATCGACGGCATCAACCAGTTCCTGCAACAGGATATTGACACGTTGATAGACCCGACGCAGGCCATCGCGGCGCTGCCCGCCCTTATCGCCGGTACCCCGGCGTCGAAGGCGGCGGCGCCATGAAACGATTTGCCTTCCGCTTTGAGAAAATCCTCGACTATCGCCGGCACATCGAAAAACAAAAGCAACGCGATTTGGCGGTGGTGCAAGCGTTGGAGCAAAAGCAGCGAGAGACGATTGGGGGCATCGTGGCCGATCGCGCCCGACAGCAGGCCGACGAACGGGGTCATCTAGTGGGGCCGGTTGATCCCCGACGCCTGACCGGATACAGCCGCTACTTTTTGCTGCTGCGCCAAATGGAGCGCCATAGCCGCGAGGTGCTGCGACAGATCGCGGCCGAAGTCGAGCGGCGCCGGCTGGAGTTGATCGAAGCTGCCCGGAAACGCAAGACATACGAAAAGCTCAAAGAGCGCCACCAGGACCAGCATCAGGCCGAATACAATCTCCTGCTCCAAAAAGAAAATGATGAAATCGGGCAGAAGCTGCACTGGCGGAACCGATAGCCTTTCCCTGAGTCTTATCAACAAAAAACCCCCGGTATGAGCCGGGGGCTTCTATATGAAAGCACATACCCTCGGTTTATTTGATCAACATCATTTTGCGGGTCCGCACCTCGGCGCCGGTCTTCAGGCGATAGAAGTACATGGCCGTGGCCAGTTCCCGACCGCGATCATCGCGGCCATCGAACACGACGGTGTGGACTCCCGCTTCAAAGCCACCCTCGGCCAGGGTGCGGATCTTCTGCCCCAGGACGTTGAAGACCTCGAGGCTGACATCGGCGCGGGCCGGGAGGGAAAACGAGATCGTCGTCGAGGGGTTGAACGGATTGGGTTGATTCTGCGCCAGGTTTAACTCCCTTGGCAGGGCCGGGGTATCGCCGTCGGACACGTCAGTGGTCGAACCTACCCGCACCTTACCCGGGATAAAGCGGGGATATGACTTGACCCGATTATAGGCCGATCCCAGCTGGAAGTGGAAATCGATGGAATAGAATATGGTTGTGTCGAGATCCACCTGGGTGCTGCTGCCCGAAGCCTGACAAGTGAAATGCAGGACAATCAGAGGACCGCTGCCGACCGGTAAGAGATTGGCGTCGGAGAAGCCGTAGGTCAAGAGAACTTTCTTGGCCCCGTTGTCGCTGAGCACGTCGGATACCACGGCCTCGGCGCAGCGGGTGCCGGCGATAGATGCAGAATCAAAGGTAATATTGTCCGAGAAAAATCGGAGCGGAATCTTGATGCCGCTGAGCGGCCGTTCGTTGTAGCCATGGGCGACGACGCTGAAACTATGACCCGGCGTCACGACGGCGCTGTCAACCCAGACGGAATCATTCAGCGCCGGGGCATAAGTGTTGGTGATGGAGCCGCGCCGGAATTGGGGAACAAAGGAATTATTGCTGCGGGTGACCATTTTCAAGTTGCTGGCCGGCGGAATGAACACCGAATCGAACGGAATCAGGCCGGAAGGATATTCCGGTGGTACGGTGACAAAGATTCGGGCCAGGCGTCCGCGGCCCGGTCCCAGGCTGATGCCGCTGAAATTCAGGGCATAGATATGAACGGTGGCATTAACGGAATCGATATCGGCGCCGACCAAAAGGTCCAATATGCCGGCGCGACTACCCTGGAATGAGACCGAATCAATGATGAGATCGGAATAGGTATAGGTCAGCGGAAGGTCGATGCCGTTCAATGAGTCTTGGTTCGAGAATGTCGCCTCCAGCACGAGCTGCTGCCCGGAGTGAGATACCACCGAATCGATCCAGACGGTGTCCGAGGTGCTGGTCGAATCGGGCTCAGACCACGGATCGCCAAGGAAATCCTGGCCGAGAGCAACGGAGGACGGCCGCATATCGTATAAATGATCTGGTCATAGGGCTAATGCTCAACGTATTCATTCAGCATGATCTTAAGCAAAAACAATGCAGAAATCCAGGCCACGGTGGCGGTTTGACGGCACCCACTCGGAGAAAACAGATAACCGTCGTGCTCGTAACGATATATGATATTTCAAAAATAAGATAATACCAGATCAAAATTTATACAACTGATTTTTTCGGCGCTTTGGCCTTCAGTTCTGTTGCAAGCCGCTGCTTATTCCCATGATCGTTGGGGCCGTCTCGCTTTAGGCGCGCTTGTCTTTGGCCGCTTCAGTTCGCCGCCGGCAGGGGTTGTGGCTGGGGCTCGCCGGTCCGGGAACCGTCGTAATCTGGGGAAATTTGATCGCAGCCGCGGCGGATTATTTTTCCCCAATGATCCGGGGCACGATCTCACTGTCCATTGCAGGTGTGCCCCGCAACTGCTTATTGGGCAATGATATGCGGCTGCCTAATGGCGGCGGACGCCGCCCGGCACAGCGGTTGCCTATGGATGCCGTGGAGGAGTACCTATGCTTAAAGGTATTTACAAAGCAGCGTCCGGGATGATCCCGCGCATCAAGCAGCAGGAGATCACCGCCAATAATATTGCCAACGCCTCGACGCCGGGTTTCAAGAAAGACTCCGTGTTCCTCAAAGAACTGGATTCAGCCACGCGGGCGATCATTCCCCGCAAGTCGGACTGGGAAACCCCGATGATCGACCAGGTCTACACCGACTTTTCACAGGGATCCTTTGAAGCCACCAGCAGCGCCCTCGACATGGCCATCGAGGGGAATGGATTCTTTGTGCTGCAGAGCCCGGAAGGGGATAATCGGGTCTTTTCCCGCAACGGCAACTTCGCCGCCGACCCCGAGGGCTTTTTGACCAACAGCGACGGTTATCGGGTGTTGGGTGACGGCGGACCGATCACGGTCGGCGGCGGAGCGGTGGCCGTCAGTGAAAGCGGCGACGTCAGCGTTGACGGAGAATCGGCCGGGCGGCTTCAAGTGGTCGATTTTTCCGACAAGACGACCCTGGCCAAAGTGGGCGACGCCGCCTTTTCGGCTCCCACCGGGGTCGAGCCGGAAGCGGCCTCGCGCTACTCCATCCGGCAGGGTTTTCTGGAACGTTCCAATATCGACGTGATCAAGGAGATGGTGGGGATGATCGTCACCCTCCGCACGTTCGAAGCCGGCTCCAAGGCGATTCAAATGCAGGACGACTCCCTGAGCGCCCTGTTCAGTCAAGTAGGCAAAGTGCGTTAGACATAAACAGAGGATCAAATCATGGTCAAAGCGATGAACACGGCCGCCACGGGCATGGTGGCCCAGCAGATGAACATTGACAACATTGCCAACAACCTGGCCAACGTCAATACCACCGGCTTCAAGAAGGGACGGGTGGAATTTCAGGATATCCTGTACCAAAATTATCGCAAGGCCGGTACCGCGACCGCCATCGGCACCCAGGTGCCGGTCAGCCTTGATGTGGGCTACGGTGCCCGGGCGGTGGCCACCACCCGCGAGTTCTCATCGGGATCGATGATGGTTACCGGTAACGCCACCGATCTGGCCATCGGGGGCAACGGTTTCTTCCAAATTCAGATGCCGGACGGCACCACCGCCTACAGCCGCGATGGTTCCTTTAAGATTTCCGGCGAAGGGACGTTGGTGACCAGCGACGGCTTTGCCGTCCTGCCGACAGTCGCCATTCCCGAAAACGCCACCGAAATTTCCGTGGCCATCGACGGCCAGGTCCATGTGATGGTGGCCGGCAATGAAACGCCGCAGCAGATCGGCCAACTGGAGCTGGCCCGGTTCATCAACTCCGGCGGGCTGTCCGCCGTCGGCCACAACCTGTATGTCGAGACGGTGGCCTCCGGCGCTCCCATCACCGGAATTCCGGCCTCCGAGGGATTCGGGCGGCTGGACCAGGGGACGCTGGAAAGCTCCAACGTTTCGGTGGTCGATGAGATGGTCAACATGATCATGGCCCAGCGGTCGTACGAGATAAATTCCAAAGTCATTCAGACCTCGGACGATATGGCCCAAACCACGAATAACCTGAAGAGGTAGCCATGGGACGGATGGTGATCTTCTTGGTGATGATCGCATTGACAGCCCCGGCCGCCGCCCGGGACCTGGAGCAGGTTCTGGCGGATCAGGTCCGCCAAGCCTTCAGCCTGGATTCCGAATATGTAACCATCACCCTGCTGAGGGCGGACTTGTCGCGCCGCGATCTGACCGGATATGAGGCCAGAATCCATCCCCTGATGCCGGGTGAGCCCAAGGGGCGGTTTTCGCTGGGGGTAGAGCTTCTGACCGCGGGTCGTCAGGTTGAAACCGGCACGGCGGTGCTGGAGATTCGTCGCGCCGCCGATCTATTGGTCCCGGTGCGCACCATCCAGCGGGGGGAGATTCTTTCGCCCGAGCTGTTTGCCGCCAAGCGCATCGACGTGACGTCAATCACGGAACCGATGCTGGGCGACCTCAGCCATCGAGAGGGCTGCCGGGCCAAGCAGTTGCTGATAGCGGGTCGTCCCGTGCCGTTGGGACGTCTGGAGAAGGTCCCGGACGTGGAAAATGGAACGCCGGTGACGCTGGTCGGCGCCGCCGGTTGTCTGGAAATACAGGCCAGGGGGATCGCCCTGCAGAATGGTTATGTCGGCGAGACCGTTAAGGTCAAAAACCTCGACTCCCGCAAGATTCTGACGGGGAAGGTAACGTCGGCATCCACGGTGGCGATCACCTGGTGACCCAGGCGGAGGATGAGATGAATATCAAGCGCATTCTGATTATCACGATTATCCTGATTCTGTTGCCGTTCGTGCTGAAGGTACGGGGGGGGGATTTTGGGCAAGCGGGCTCCCTCTTTTCCGATATCAAAGCCAACAAGGTCGGCGACATCTTGACCGTCAACATCTACGAGTACACCCAGGCCACGAACAAGACCGAAACCAAGACCGAAAAATCCGGCAAGTTCTCGGCGACCGGCAGCGCCGGCCTGGGGATCTTGGATTTCATTCCCGAATTCGGAGCCTCGACGGAAAACTCCAACAGCTTTGACGGCAAAGGGGAAAACCTGCGCAATCGCAACCTGCGGGCCAAGATGTCGGTGACGGTGGGGGCAGTGAAGGAGAACGGAGACCTGGTGATTGAGGGGACCCGGACGGTCGGGATATCCAATGATCGCGAGACGCTGACGCTAAGCGGCGTCGTGCGGCAGCGCGACGTCACTCCCGACAACACGGTCGATTCCTACCTGATCGCCGATGCCCAGATCATCTATCGCGGCAAGGGAGCCACCAGCGACGGCAGCCGGCCGGGGCCGGTCATGCGGTTTCTTAATTGGCTCTTTTAGGAGAGGGTATGAAACTTATTAAGACGATTCTGGCCATCATCTTGTTTCTGGCGCCGGCGCTGGCGCCGGGCGCGGAGCAGATCCGCATCAAGGATATCACCAGTTATCGGGGCGACGCCGAAAGCGATCTGATCGGCTACGGCCTGGTGATCGGGCTGGACGGCACCGGGGATGGCAAAGGAACCCAGTTCACCATCCAATCGTTGGTCAACATGATGGAGCGGATGGGCTTGACGGTGGACCCGAATCAGGTCAAGGTGAAAAACATTGCGGCCGTGGTCGTGACGGCCAAGCTCAGCCCGGCCAACGCCGTCGGATCGCGCATCGATGTCACCGTTTCTTCCATCGGCGACGCGTCCTCCCTGCAAGGTGGAACGCTGCTCATGACGCCGCTGTCATCACAGGAGGGAATGGTCTATGCCGTGGCCCAGGGAGCAGTCTCGATCGGCGGCTTTAACGTGCAGTTGGAGGATGGCAACCGGATTGTCAACAACTATACCCTGGTGGGACGGGTGCCGAGCGGATCGCTGGTGCAGCGCCAGGTGACGGGCAGCGGCAATACCAAGGAATTATATCTGGCGCTTCATTACCCCGACTACACGACCGCCTCCCGGATCGTTAATCGGATCAACCAGGAATTCGGTTCGCCGGCCTTCGCCGTCGACGGGGCCACCGTCCAGGTAATCGTTCCCGATTCGTTGTCAGGCCCCAATGCGCGGTTGCAGTTTATGGCGGCGATCGGCGAACTGCGGGTATCGCCCGACGCCAGCGCCAAAGTGATAATCAATGAGAAGACGGGCACGATCGTCGCCGGCGAAAACGTCTCGATTGCACCGGTGGCATTGGCGCACGGCAATCTGACCATCACCATCAGAACCTCGCCGGTCATCTCGCAACCGAATCCCTTCTCGGAGGGCACGACGGTGGTGACCTCGGAGGCGCAGGTGAACGTTGAGAATGAGAAGGCGCGGGTGCTGGAACTGCCGGAAGCGGTGACGATATCTCAGATCGCGACGGCGCTCAACAGCATGGGGGCGACGCCGCGGGATATCATCGCCATCTTCCAGGCGCTCAAGCAGGCCGGGGCGCTTCGGGCGGAGCTGGTGCTGCTGTAATGAAGATTACCCCGGGAGCATTGCCGCTGACGTCGGCTCGGCCGCCGAAAAGCCGGCCGGTCACCGGCGCCGGCGAATCGCAGGAGGCCAAGCGGGCGCGCCTGAAGAAGGCGACGCAGGATTTCGAGTCGTTCTTCGTCCTTTATATGCTGAAGGCGATGCGGGAGACGATCCCGAAAAATACCTTGTTGAGCGGCGGCCTCGGGGAGGACATCTATACCTCGCTGTTTGACGAGGAATTGTCGAAAAAGGTTGCGGGAAGCTCGACGAACAGCCTCTCCGAGCTGCTGTTTGAGTCGCTGGCGCGCCGTCTTGACGCGGAGGAGGCGGGCCGCAGCGACGGCGCCGCGAAAGCTCAACCGTCTCAGACAATCGATGCCGGTCAGCGCTTGCCGTCGGGTTCCACGATTCAGCCGGCGGCGACGGCGACGGTCTCGGGCCAAACCTCCGCCGCCAAGTCGGAACCGATTCTCAAAGCCGTCCCCACCTACCGGGAGACACGGCCGCGCATCGTCTCCGATCCGGTGCTGAAAAAATACGGTCCGACCATCAAACGGGCGGCCCGGCAGTACCGTGTTGATCCGCAACTGATCTATTCCGTCATCATGGCCGAATCGGGGGGTGATGCCGAGGCGGTTTCCCCCAAAGGGGCCAAGGGATTGATGCAATTGACCGACGACACCGCCTCCGACATGGGCGTGGCCGACAGCCTTAATCCACATCAGAATATTATCGGCGGGACGAAATATCTCCGTAAACTCCTGGATCAATTCAAGGGGGATATAAAACTGACCTTGGCGGCCTATAACGCCGGGCCCGGAACGGTGTCCAAGTACAACGGCGTGCCGCCGTACGAGGAGACCGAGGAGTATATCGGCAAGGTCTGGGATCAACTCTATGGATCAAAAAAGTAATCTAACCCTAAGACTTTGGCCTAAAGAGAATTAGCGGGATGGCCGAGAATATCAATATGGATGGAGCCATAGAAAAGTTATTGGACAGACTCATCACGGTAATCGGCGACGAAGCGCGGCTGTTTGAGACCTTTCTGGAACTGCTGGAGCAGCAGCAGCAGGCCTTGATCTCCAATGACGGCGACGTTCTCCGTAGTGTAACCGGGCAATTGCATCACGTCGTGAGCCGCTCGCAGGAACTGGAGCGGGATCGAGCCGAGGTGATCAAGCAGTTGCGGCCGTTATGCGGCAACGGCGAGAATCTGACCATTGCGACTGTCTGTGATATGGCCGACGCCGGTCGCTCCACACACCTGCGGTCGTTGCGGGAAACCATTCTCAGTCTTTACAGCAAGATCGAAGAGACCCGGATGCGCAACGGCCTTCTGGTTGAGCAATCGGTGGAGCAGATTCGCCATACCCTGGAGATGATCGGTCGCGTTCCAGCCGGCCGGGGAATATATCAGAAACAGGGAAATGTTACCCGGGAGTATGCCCCGCTCGGGATCAATCGGAGGGTGTGAGAATGGGAGGACTGTTTCAGGGACTGGAGATCGGCAAGCGAGCGCTGCTGACGCATCAATTGTCGATGTCGATTATCGGACATAACCTGGCCAACGTCTCAACGCCCGGCTATACCCGCCAGCGGGTGAATATCGCCTCGGCCATGCCGATTGAGACCGCCGATTATAACGTCGGCAACGGCGTCACCGCCGAAAACATCGTGCAAATCCGCGACCTGTTCCTGACGGGGCAATACCGGCGGGAGAATAAATCGCTCGGGGAATGGACCTACCGCGAAAAAACGCTGGGTCAGGTGGAATCGCTTTTTAATGAACCGCAGGACCAGGGCCTGGGGAACGTCCTCAACAAATTCTGGTCGACCTGGCTTGACCTGTCGAATAATCCGGAATCGACGGCCGCCCGTTCGGCGGTCGTCTCGCAGAGCAAGATGGTGACCAACGCCTTTCACTCGCTCGACCGCCAGTTGCAGGACATGTACGTCAGCGCCGACCGTGACGTGGCCGGCGCCGTCAACGACATCAATCAGCAGGCGCGCGAAATCGCCAATCTTAACCGGCTGATCGTCGGCGAGGAACTCGGCGGGCAGAAGGCCAACGATCTGCGCGATCAGCGCGATTTGCTGATTGATCAATTATCGCAAATCGTCGACATCAACACAGCCGACAAGGCCAACGGTTCGACGACCGTCTACGTCGGCGGCCTGGCCATCGTCGAAAACGCCGATACCTTCGAGTTCGCGACGACCGTGGCGTCCTCCGGCCAGCAGGCCAAATATGATATCGTCTGGAAAGGCACCAATACCCGCGTCAAAATTCTGGGCGGGGAACTGAAGGGGATTCTGGACACGCGCGATAGCCTGATTCCAGCCTATCGCGAAAAGCTGGACACGCTGGCGCGAACGATCGTACAGCAGGTCAACGCCGTTCATCAGACGGGAACCGGTTTGGACGGCCGCAGCGGCCGGACCTTCTTCAATTCCGCGTTCACGTCGGCCGGAACGATCCAACTGGACAACGCGATCGAGCAGGATCCATCATTGATCGCGGCGTCGCTGAGCGGGGAGCCGGGTGACAACGCCGTCGCCTTGAGCCTGGCGGACTTGCGCACCAAGCCGCTTCTGTCCTCGGGGGCGGCGACGATCGGGGAATTCTACGACGCCGTCATCGGCCGGGTCGGGATCGACTCGAACGAGGCGACAACCTTCAAGGGCAATTACGAAGTGTTGATTAATCAAATCGAAAATTCACGACAATCGGTCCAGGGTGTATCGCTGGACGAGGAAATGGCCGAAATGGTCAAGATGCAGCACTCCTACGCTGCGGCCGCGAAGTTGATTACCTATATCGACCAGGCGCTGGAAGAGGTAATCCATGGGATGGGAGTCGTCGGCCAGTAACATATAGAAGGTAATGCACCACGGAGGGTGATGTGCTGATATTAACACGGAAGTTGGGAGAATCGATCACCATCGGCGATGATATCAAGGTGACCGTTCTGGGCATCTATGGCCGCCAGGTGCGGCTCGGGATCGAAGCTCCCCTGAAAGTCGTGGTTCATCGCGAAGAGATTTACGTCAAGATTCAAAACGAGAATCAGAAAGCGGCCCGGACGATCAAGGAGGATCTGGCCAACGTCATGCAGGTTCTCAAGGACAAGATCAAGAAAGGCGAGGGCAAAGAGAAGCGCTCGGCGCAGATCAAGCTTAAACCGGACGCCGACCGGGGAGTGCGGCCGCATGATTGACCTGCGACGGCTGCTCTTTGGGCGGTTCCGCAAAGAGCGCCCGACTTATGAGGATCCGGTGGCGGGATTCGGACGACTGCTGCAAGAAGCGGACGCCCGCCGGGAGGCGGCGGCCAAGCACCCGTCTCTCTGGGCGCGATTCTTTCACCGGGGTCATGACAGCGACTTTGTGTACTATGATGATTAACAGGGTAGGTGACCGATGCGGGTAACCAGCCAAATGCTGATCGATCGGACGATCTACAATCTGTCCAACAATCTTTCCCGCTTTATGCGGGTTCAGGAGATGGTCTCGTCCGGTCGGCGGATCAATAGCCCCTCGGATGATCCGATCGGCACCCAGAATGACCTCGGGCTGCGGGCCAGCCTGGCGGAAATCGGGCAATACAAATCCACCATCAGTCAGTCCAACACCTGGCTGGCGACCTACGAAAACGGCCTGGGAGATCTGAAGAACATCTATAGCTCGGCCAAAGAGATCGCCGTCATGATGGCCAACGACACCTATGACGACGTCGCCCGGCAGTCGGCCGCCACCGAGATCGAATCGATATTTCAACAGGTGCTCCAGATCGCCAACGTCAACATCGACGGCCGCTACCTGTACTCCGGACACCGGACCACCACCAAACCGTTGGAATCGTCCGGCAACGGCATCATCTACCGGGGAGATCGTGGAACGATCGATGTCGAAATCGACCGCGGCTCGCGGGTCACCTCCAACCTCATCGGTGAGGATATCTTTTTCAAAACGCTCCGGGTGCTCGGCGCCGACGCCGATGTGAAGGTCGGTTTGACCGGGGCCACCCGCCTGGCCGATCTTAACCTGGGGGCCGGCATCGATCAGACCCCCGGCACGTTCGAAATCGTCGACGTCAACCGGAACCTAACCTATACCATCGACCTGTCCGGCGCCACCACGGTGGCCGATGTCGTCAGCGCGATCAACACCCAGTTAGGCGCGGGCGGCAACCTTTCGGTCCGGGTGGCCGACGCCGGAGCTTCACTGGAATGGCGCCCCGTGACCGGCGCCACCGGTACCGTCACCGACGCCACGCCGCTATCCAACCTGAATGGCGGCCGCGGAGTCGATCGTGAGCCGGGGCAGCTACGCATCCGGACCGACGACGGCAGCCTGTCATTCGAAGTCGACATTTCCTCGGCGACGACCATCGGCGATGTCCGCACGCTTATCAATTCCGCTTTAACGGCCCAAGGAGCAGCCGGCGTAACGGTGGCTCTTAACACCGACGGTACCGGTCTGGCGGTCATCGATTCCAATCCGACCCCCCTGGGTCTGGTGATTGAAGATCTCTCCGACTCTCAGACGACGGCCCGCGATCTGGGGATTTCCGGCGCCGTCAACGCTGTCCTGGAGGGACGCGATCTGGCTCCGCGGGCGGAGTTTGTCGTGTCGGATCTGACCGGCCAGACCACGGCCCATGATCTGGGTCTGAACGGAACGATCAGGAACGATATGCTCGCCGGCGAGATTCGCCCCCGCCTGACGCTTGATTCCACCCTGGCGTCACTCAACAACCAGTCGGGATTCGGACTGGGACGAATTAAGATTTCGCAGGGCGATCAGGTGGCCGATATCGATTTGGGCAACTCCACCACTGTGACGGTGGCCGATCTGATCGCGGCCGTCAACGGTTCCGGCCTGGATATCCGCGCGGAAATCAACAGCCAGCAGACCGGCATCCAAATCAGTTCGCTGGTATCTGATCGGACGCTGATTATCGAGGACGGCGACGCCACCAGGACGGCGCGCAACCTGGGCGTCATCGGCTCCGCCGACATGCTCGGCTCGCTGATGCTGCTCACCAGGGCGCTGCGCGACAATGATCGGGAGCTGGCGGAGCTGATCAACGGCGACCTGGACAAATCGATGCAGGTGCTTCTCAGCGCGCGGGCCGCGGTCGGCTCCAAAGTCAACCGCATGGAAACCACCCAGGGCCGTCTGGAGGCGAGTGAGGTCAACATCACCAAGCTGTTGACGGAGATCGAGGGAGCCGACAT
>CAZPEV010000018.1:10444-30094 GCA_964585635.1 uncultured Ignavibacteriales bacterium | reverse complement strand
TATCGTATCCGATTGCTGCCTGATCCGGGTCTCGAACGCCGCCAATGCATCGCAGTTCGACGTTTCCGATGGTGTCTTTTCGATCGGCGCGGTCGGGGAAAACAGAATACTGGAGCCCTATCCCAATCCGGTCTGGGTGCAGAAGGACGGTCACATGACGTTCACCGGTGAGCTGCAGATCGGTCAGGGATCGACGGCGGCCGAAATGACGGTTACGGTCATGACTATCGCCGGTGAAAAGGTGGCCACGCTGCGCAAGAACGCCTCCGCCGGAGCGGTGACGATCGCCTGGAATCTGACCAACGACAACGGCGAAACGGTGGCGGCGGGGCCATATTTGGCGGTGATCGAATTCGCCGGTCAGACCAAGGTTAAGAAGTTTGTCGTGTTGCGATGAAGACTGACGGAGCGTTCGCGGCCCGGGTAGCGCTGCTGGCCGCGCTGGCGTATGTCGCCGCCCTCGCCAGTATTTATATTCCCAACGTCAGCCTGTCTTTTGTCGTCATCTTTGCCTCCGGCGCCGTCTTTGGGATCACCACCGGGATGGCGGTCGGCGGAATCGGGGAGTTCCTCTGGACCGTGTTCAATCCGCTCGGCATGGCGCCGCTTCCGGTCACGATCGCCCAGGTGGTGGCAATGACACTCGTCGGCGGGATGGGCGCCGTCGTGCGCCGGCGGGCATTCATGACCAAAACATCGCCAATGGGGTTCGCCGTCTTCGCCCTTCTGGGTTTGACATGCGGGGCGATCTTTCAGCTCATCCTCAACGGCCTTGACACGCTGCTGTACGGCCAATCGTGGAAATACCTGATGGCCGGACTGGGTTTCTCAATGGCGACAATCATCTCCAACGCCATCATCTTTCCGATCTGTTACCCGGTGGTGGTCAGAATAGCGGCGCGGGAAAGGATGCGATGACCGGCGGACGGGCGGGCGTATCGGCGGCGGCCGCCGCCGTCATGCTGCTTTGCGGCACGGCATTGTCGCAATCCAATTCCGACAGCGTGAAGACCGATTCGACGTTGATTATCACGCCTGCCGACACCTCCCATTCCGCTGACTCGCTTGCCCCGTTCCGTCCATCCGGCGTATTGCCTAAGGATACCGCCGATCAGGAGACAAAGACGCCCCCCAAACCAGCCGAGAAGTGGCTGGCACCGATCCGAATACTTGATACCCTGACTCGCTATTTTGCCGGATCAGCATATTGCTATGATGTCCATGATTACGACCTATATCCCCGCAACGCCGCGGAATTCCTGGCACATGACGCCTCCTATTTTGTCATGACCTATCATGAATCGCCCCTGCGGACGACAGCGGCGCCATTTGGACTGCCCGCCGGGCAGGTCGTGGTTCAATCGGGCGCCAACTCGATTCGGCCGTACGACCGCACCGTCCCGGCCGACGGCCGCACCGACTATGATGACATCGCCACCGGCGACGTTGCGGCGGCGCGATTAATCGAGGGCCCATTGTCCGGTTTCCCCTCGCTTGAGGGCGGCCTGAGCCTGCTGTACTTGGAACCGTCCAGTCTCCCGACCGACCAAGCCCGCTCCGAGTTCACCGTCGAGCGCGGCGCCTATGGATATGCCTATACCCGCGCCCGGTTCGGACGGATGTTCTCGCGGCGGTGGGGATTCTCCATGACCACCGATTATCGAAAAGCCGACGATCTGGAGATGGCCATCGACGACGACAGCTATCATATTATCTCCTATCTGCTGCATAACTTTGACCGCCGGACGACGCTGGACCTGTACCTCAATATCTATCGCCGCCGGGGACTGTACCCGGTGGAGCCGGATTCGAGCGGGCTCTCGTTTAACAGGGTGCGTTTCGATCAACAGGCGGCGGTTTCGATAACCCGGCAGGAGTTGGGCGGCGGGCAGTTGACCGGGCGATTCGACTATCAGGCCTCAAAGTCGGCCTATTCGTCCACCGAGACGAATTTCTATCGCACGCTCAAACCGGCCTTTTACCGGGGCGACCTGACCTATCTGGTAGGACGAACGGCGGCGCTGTGGCAGGTTTCGCTCGGCGGGGGAGAGGATCGAAATCGGATCAATCTGGTCGACGAAAGACGCCGGTACGGATATGCGCTGTGGGCGGCATCTTTTGATCGATCCGCCGGTCGATTTTTCGGATTCGTGCGGGTGCGCGCAGCGGAACAGGAACGGGCCGTCTATGAGTGGGCCGTCGGTCTTATGCCGGAAATATCCTCACCATGGTGCGCCCGGATCAGTATCGGACAATTGGGCCGGTGGCCCGATCTGGCCGAGCGGTACGCCCCGGAACGGATCGGCGTGATCGGGTCGGGACCATTGGGCGGGACCTTCTCCGAAAAGGGGAATCCCGATCTTGACGCCGAAAAGCGGCTGACGGGGAACGCTGCCCTTACCTATCAGGATTCCCGGATAACGATGTCGGCGGCGCTGAACGCCGGAGTGATTGAGGATCTTATCTATTATGACCGGCGGTACGGGACCTATCCGGCCGAAGAGGTTTCGCCCATGAATGATCACGTAAAATACGCCAACATGAATCTCAGCGCCGCCATTGACACCCTGGGGCCGTTTTTTGTGACGGTATCGGCCAGTGCCCGTCGGGTCAATTCCGACCGCTACGGCAACCGTCCGCCGCTGTCCCCCAGATGGCAGCTGTATTCGCTGGCCGGGGTGCGTTATTACCTGAAGAAGTATGAGCTGCATCTTCGGTTGTTTGGGGATATTACCTTTACCGAGAGGCCGTTGTCATACAAGCTGGAAAAGCTCGAAACGAACGCCATGGTGACCGGTGGATTCAACGCTTCGCTCAAGGCGCTGACGTTTTATTACATGATTCACGATTTTACCAACCAGGTCAACCGGCAGCCGGAAGGGTACGGCTATTCCGGCTGGTTCTATAGTTGGGGAATTAATTGGAAATTTATCGATTGAGGTGAATATGATCTCCCGCCAAGAAGCCGCCGCATTGATGGAAAGCAAGATCGGCAATAATAATCTGCGCAAACATATCTATGCCGTCGAGGCCGGGATGATCGCGCTGGCGGAACATTTCGGCGAGGACATCGAGCGCTGGGGACGGACCGGACTTCTGCATGATCTCGATTATGACGTCACGGTCAAAGACGCCGATCGGCATTCCTTCATCACCGAGGATTGGCTGAAGTCGTATAACCTTCCAGCAGAGATGATCTACGCCATCCATTGCCATCCGGGGCATACGCCCTGCCGGTCCCGCCTGGACTGGGCCCTTTATGCCACTGACCCGACCACCGGGTTTATCGTCGCCTGCGCGCTGATGCATCCCTCCAAAAAACTGGCGGCGGTGGACACCGAGTTCATGATCCGGCGCTTCGGCGAGAAGCGGTTCGCGGCCGGCGCGACAAGGGAGAATATGGCCGCCTGCTCCAATTTGGAATTGGAGTTGCCCGATTTCCTGAACCTGATCAAGACCGGCATGCTGCGGATCAATGATGTATTGGGATTGTAAGGACCGCTACTTCTTTGTTCTTGTAGGATTCTAACCTCAAGGGAGTAAAATAGATAATATGACCATTTCCCCATCGTATGGATAATTTACTATTATACAATGCGATATTGTGATTTTATGACAAGAGCGAAAATTACCAAAAGATTCAGCAAATTTTCATATATATTTGGAATTTTCTTGACATTTTGGTAAGATTTTATTATAATTATTACGGATCGCACCGAGAAATAGTAATACGATTTGTCCACGGCACGAGGAGAGAACCATGGCGTCACTTGAAGATTTGCGTATCGGAACCCGTCTGCGTAACGTGAGGGAAAACCTGGGTTTGACCTTAGTCGATGTGTCTAATCGTTTGGGATATAACAACTACCAGACTTTGGCAAGTATCGAGAAAGGTGAAAGGTCAATCAAGGTTGCCGAGCTGACAAAGCTTAGCATGACTTATTGCCGGGATTTCTGGTATTTCCTTGCCGAAGAAGAACCGACTGAATCGGTAATTGAGCTTGCCTGGCGGGAAAAAAGATCGGGTCTGGAGTATGGCGACATCGAAGCCCGCATTCGCGAATTGGTCGATAACTACCAACTACTGGAAGATATTAATGGTATACAAAAAAGGAGCCTTGATTTTGTATGGGAACCATCCATTTCCCTAACCTTGCTTGTGGAAGCCGGCCAAAGGGCGGACGCACTTGTTCGAGACCTTGACCTAGGATACAGACCGGCCGTCAACCTTTCTGAGGTAATGGAGGAGAGGCTCGGAATAAAAACTCTTTTCTGGGACTTGCGTGATTATGGTTCAGGCGTCTGCGCTCTTTATGAGGATTCTATTGCTGTAATAGTGAATGCTTATGACTGCGAAGGCAGGCGGAATTTTGATATGGCCCATGAACTATTCCATGTATATGCGTCCAAGATATATCCTTTTAACGCCTCCATTTGTCAGGAGGATTCAACTGAGGTTGAGAAATTGGCTAATGAATTCGCGGCAGCCCTTTTGATGCCAGCGGAGTCTGTCAAAAGAGAATTTCTCAAGATCATACACGACAATAGATTTTCTCCTTTCGATCTAATTCCTATTGCGCAGGACTTTAAGGTATCGAATATTGCGTTGTTGTGGCGGCTCAAAAACTTGGGATTGATTAAAAAGGATACGGTAGACAAGATCAAGGATTCACCCAAGTTTGCCGAAGTGAATCGGGCCACTCGGAGTGAGAAGAATACGACCGCACCTCTTTTTTCGCATCGCTTTGTGTGCCTTGGCTTGAAGGCGCTCCGAGATGGCAAGATTTCCAAAGGGAAATTCTGCCGGATATTTGGCAAATCGCGGCACGAATTTTCCAGTTTTATTACGCTTTATGATTTCAGCGAAGAATGGCTTTATGACAACGAAGAGCAATCTGATTATTCTTGATTCAGACGTCATAATTCACCTTCATCAATTAGAAATCTGGAATGAATTCATTGATGTATATAGTGTCTATGTCTGCTCTACAGTGATAGAAGAATGTACGCACTACGAGGCATTGGATGGTTCCTATATTCAAGGGCGAATCGACTTGGCTGCATCTGTTAATGACGGGAAGATATCTGAACTTAGCCTTGATGCCAGTGATCTGTCACCGCTTAAACAGAGACTCAGGGGTTTCGGAGGTCTTTGCCTCGACCCGGGTGAAGCCGAAACCATTGGCATAATGCTTTGTGGTCACTTGGGAAATGCCCAATTATGCATCGCAGACCACGCAGCCATCAAGAGTGCTGTTTTTCTGGAACTAGCCGAAATATGTGTTTCATTGGAGGCTGCGTTGGATGGGGTGGGGTTACTCCATTCTGCTAAGCATCATCCAAAGGGTTGTCTCAAACGTCAATTTACCAGGGGATGGTTGACAAATATAGTTCAGAGCGCCAATATCGAAGAAGTGCAATACATGAAACTGTAATCGCCTGGGTCAGAAGCTTTAGCCCTCAACTTTTCACTGATATCCCTTGTCTCTTCGCCATCGATTCAATTATATGCAAACCCCAGCGATACTCGTGATAGATAGGCCGCCGGGGGAAGCTTTATATAACGATATTCAAAGAACAGCCAATAGCCATCATGGAGCAGCTTCAGCCCCGCTCCAATCGTGTAACCAAGCTTGACGGCCGAATATGAATCATGTACATCAATGTCAAGCTCCGGGCGATAATCATAATAGTATTTTTCCACCTTGTACGGCCCCAGGCCGGTCAGCAGGTAGGGAACGATTCGCCTCTCGCGCGGCAGCCGCAGCAGCAGTTGCGCCGAGGCTCCGTAAACCTTGACATACCCGTCCCATGGCGGCGGTGTCCAAAACAAGCCTTCGCTCACCCCCAGTTTGTCGTAACCGATATCCAGCCTGACCTCAAACGACGTCTGAGGAAAGAAGAGGCCGACCGAGCTGCCGATACCCCAGCCGGAGGCGTAAGCGCCGAATCTTTGATCGATAGCCCCCTTTTCATCAGTCGACCCACGCGGATGGCTGAGCCCCAGACTGATGGCGCCGGTGAACTGGCAACGCCTATCTTTGGCCAATAGCGAAACGGATAACGCCACAGCCAGCATGACCAACGGCACAATTAATCGGCGGCGATATCCTTCCATCACTATTCTCCCCCGCAAAATATCAGCGACTGTCGCTCTTGATACAATCTGCCGGAAACGCTGAAACAATTTGGCGGCAATATATCCGGCCTGTCAAGCGGTTTTCATTGCAGGGTCGGATGTCATGGAGACATGGAGGGTGATTCGCGGCAGGCTGAATATCTGCTGCCAATCGAGAGGGCGGCTCGTTAGCCGTCCTCTCGATTATTCATATGCAATCCCGAAGGAAACCTGTCAATCAAAACCAGCCCAGCTTATCGAGAGCGGGGATTTAGTCAATCATGTTGTCGTGCAGTTCTTCCAGCTCTTCGGCCATTTCTTCAATTACCTGGGCTTTCTTCTCAAGTCTTTCGGCCTGGGCCTCGATCTTGGCGGCGTCCCGCTCCATCTCCCGCTCCAGATCATCCTCGTCATAGTCGGCCTGAAGCAGCTTGGCGACCCGGCCCAGGGCTTTCACTCCCAACGCCGCGCCGCTGACGCCGATCCGAGCCCCCTCGGCCCCTATCTTCTCGGCCACATCGAGGATTTCCATCGTTAAACCGTAGAAATCCTTCAACATTTCCTGCTGCTTGGCGTCGGTCTTTACCAGTCCGTCGTTGACATACAGCTCCCCTTTTTCGGTAATCTTGACCTCATCGTCACGATGGCCGCGGCTGGGGGTGAGAATCAGATCACCGCCGTCAACGTCGAGATCGACGCCGTCAAAGATCCCGCAACTGTGATGAGAGCCGCCATGCCGATGGGTAACGACATGACCGGATTCCTCATCGGAGTCATAGGTGATCGTATGTGAATGACTATGGCCGACCGTCACGCCGGCAAATATTATCAGCAGAAACCCGGTTGCGATTGCTATGATACCAATGGTCGCTTTCATATGCGCATCTCCTGCCCGAAGCATTCATTGTCCTATATTTGTGACGGTTTAGGCGGGCCAAAGGTTGCCCACGAGAGCAAAAAAGGGGGAACCGGCCCTTTGTTTTCGGGCCGTCGCGTGGTATACTACGGTGCCGTGACGTCAAAACGGGACATATTCCGACTGGACGTGCTGTCGTGGGGGTTGTACGACTTCGCCAACACGATATATTCCATGAACATCCTGTCGCTTTACTTTGCCGGCTGGCTGGTTATCGACCTGGGGTATCAGGATATCCATTATTCCATCCCCTTTTCGGCTTCGATGCTTCTGGCGGCCGTGATGCTGCCGGCCCTGGGGTATCTGTCTGATCGGCCGGGCCGGTCGCGCAAGATGCGTTTCCTGCTCATTTTCACGGCCGGATCGGTGGGATCGGTGGCGGCGTTTGCCCTGCTTCCCCCGACGGCGATCGGGCCGATATTGGTTCTGTTTGGCCTGTCCAATTTCTTCTATGAGGGGGGAATCGTCTTCTACAACGCCCTGCTCAGTTCGGTATCGAACGGGGCCAACGTCGGCAAGGTGTCCGGTTTCGGAGTGGCGCTGGGGTATCTTGGCTCGATTGCCGGGATGGTACTGGTGTTGCCGTTCGTCACCGGCGACTTATTTGGACTGAAGATCTCCTTGATCGAAGGCGGCGGAAAGGCGGCGGCGTTCTTGCCGACCGCGTTCTTCTTCGCCCTCTTTTCCATACCGGTGTTTCTCTTTGTGCGCGAAAGGGAGGTCTCTGCCGCGGCTCAGCGGCCTAACGGCGACGGCGGAATTGCCGGCCTAAAAGCGGCCTATCGGGACATCTGGCGGTCGCTGAAGGCCACCGAGAAATACCCCGGGCTGCTGCGTTTTCTGATCGCCGACTGGTTTTTTGAGGATGCCATCGCCACGGTGATCATCTTCATGGGGGTGTTCACCGAACGGGTGCTCGGTATCGGGGATAAGGACCGGACGATATTCTTCATAATCTCCACCTTGTTTGCCATGCTGGGGTCGTATCCGCTGGGCCTGATGGCCGACCGCTGGTCGCCCAAGAAAGTGCTGTCTGGAATCGTCCTGGGATGGATTGTCGTGCTGGTCTTTTTTGCGCTCAACACCGTGGCGGCGGTTTTCTGGATTCTGGGGCCGGTGCTGGGGATTCTGCTGGGCGGGGTCTGGGCGGTATCTCGGCCGCTCCTGATGCAGCTTGCGCCGCCGGAAAAGTTGGGAGAGTTTTTCGGGCTGTTTTCGCTGTCGGGTCGGGCGGCGGCGATCGGCGGACCGTTGGTCTGGGGGGGGGTGGTATATCTCTTATCGGCCGACCAGGCGGTCGGCCGGGCGATGGGGCAACTTTTTGCCTTGGATACGGCCGCCTCAACCCGCTTGCCGTACCAATTGGCGGTACTTGCTTTGGCCGCTATGATGGCGGTCGGGCTGTATATATTCAGAAAAGTGCCCGATAGAAAGGTCGCGCCGTGAACGACGACCAAACCATCGAATACTATCAAAAGCGGGCCGGGGAGTACGAGAAAATTTACTTTCGCGATAATCCCGCGCGGCAGTCGGAGTTGGCGGAGATGTATGCGCTTTCGGGCCGCGTCCTGGCCGACCGGCAGGTGCTCGATCTGGCCTGCGGCACCGGCTTTTGGACCCGAATCGTGTCGGAGCAGGCCAGGTCAGTCACCGCCATCGACATCAATACCGCTATGCTGGCCGAGGCCGGGAAGAAAAGGTACCATGTCCCCGTCCATTTTATCAGGGCCGATTATTTTTACCCGCCGTTCGCATCGGCTCGATTCGATGCCCTTCTGGCCAGTTTTGTCATCTCCCATATCCGGCGCCAAGAGATGGATCGCTGGCGCGATATCGTCCGCCAAATGGTCCAGCCCGGCTCGCCGGCCTTTCTGTGCGACAACAACCTGGTCTGCGAGATGATGCCGGAGTTGATCTGGGACGAGGAGCACGTCAACAGCTACAAAACCCGCCGGTTGGAAAACGGCGAGGAATAAATTATCCTGAAAAATTACTTTGACCGCCGGGAATTGGAATCCCTCTTTCAGAGTTGGGGGCGGATCGAGCAAATATTGTTCAAGGATTATTACTGGGCGGTGGTGTTAACGGTTTACTAGGCGGGATTGAAGCGTGTCATGACGCGAGCAGATGACTACATCGTCGTAACCGGCGCCATCCACATGCATACCACCGACTCCGACGGCGCCAAAAGCCATGAGGAGGTGGCGGCGATCGGCCGTGAAGTCGGGCTGGATTTCCTGATGTTTTCCGACCACATGACGCTGAAAGGATACCGCGAGGGGAAAGAAGGGTATTACGGTGATATCCTGGTGCTGATCGGGTACGAGCATAACGATCAGGACGACTGCAATCACTACCTCATATTCGGCCTGGAGGACGTCCTGCCGGCGTCAATGACGGCCGCCGAATATGTGGTGGTGGCGGCGGACAAAAGAGCGTTTGGAATCCTGGCCCATCCGGATGAAATCCGCGGCCGCGACGCCCGCTACCGGTCCTATCCCTGGACCGACTGGAGCGTCACCAGCTTCGATGGCCTGGAAATTTGGAACCAAATGTCGGAATGGATGGAAAACCTCAAGGCGTATAACCAGATACGGATGATTCTGTCGCCACGCAAATTTCTCAGGGGACCAACCAGCCGAATCCTTCACATTTGGGATGAGTTATCTCAAACACGGAAGGTGGTCGGGATCGCCTCGTCCGATGCCCATGGTTTCCTTTATCGTGCGGGTCCGGTACGGCTGACGATATTTCCTTACAAGGTTCAATTGAAGACGTTGCGCACACACCTCCTCCTTGCGGAACCATTATCACCCGACTTTGCGACTGCCAAGCATCAGATTTACAACGCCTTGCGCGAATGCCGGGCCTTTGTTTCCAATTATCGCTGGGGAGATGTCGCCGGTTTCCGATTCGAAATTCAGTCCGATTTGGGCATCGCCACGCTGGGCGGCGCTGTCCCGCTCGGTACTTCCGCCGAGGCCGGTGTCTCTGTCCCCCGGCATAGTCGCATCGTCTTGATTGCCGACGGGAAACCGGTAGCCGAGGGGCGCGGTAAGGAACTGACCTGCCGAATTACCCATCCCGGGGCATATCGGGTGGAGGTTTACCGGGGTCGGAAAGGGTGGATATTTTCCAACCATATCCGGGTGATATCGAATTGACGGGCGCCGTCGCGACCCCGGGGAGGCTCCGGTCTATTAGTGAGCCGGATGACATCCGCCGGCTATGCCTGCCCGACCCCGGCCGGTTCTCTTTGTCGTACTTAAATAATATAATCATAATAAATCTTAAGCGAGTCGACGCGGGGATCGGTCGGGGCAAATTGTTATTGAC
Organism: uncultured Ignavibacteriales bacterium; assembly: GCA_964585635.1. Classification (GTDB taxonomy): domain Bacteria; phylum Zixibacteria; class MSB-5A5; order GN15; family JAAZOE01; genus CAZPEV01. The sequence continues at coordinate 19,724 of CAZPEV010000018.1, read as the reverse complement.
AGTGGTACGTAATGGTATTAGCATGACGCCCTATAGCAGGATAACGGTGAATGGTTGACGTCTTTTTCCCTATCATCGTCTTAGCGGCGCTGGCCATGGCGACGGCAGTTGGCTTTTGGGCCCTTTCCGTCCTATTCGGAAAGCGGGTCAAAGGGCAGGTCAAAGCTGAGCCGTACGAAAGCGGCATGGTTCCCCTGGGCGACACCAAGGAACGGTTTTCGATCAAGTTCTACATGGTGGCCATCCTGTTTATCATCTTTGATATCGAGGTCGTCTTCCTCTATCCCTGGGCGGTTATTTACCGGGAACTGGCGTTGTTTGGGTTAATCGAGATGGTGGTCTTTATCGCCGTCCTGCTGGTCGGGTATATTTATGTTCTTCGGGCGGGAGCGCTGAAGTGGGATTAGAAGAAAAGATTCCCGATTCGGTCATCCTGACCACGGTCGATTATGTCGTCAATTGGTCGCGGAAATCATCCCTGTGGCCGTTCGGCTTCGGGCTAGCCTGTTGCGCGATCGAGATGATTTCCACCTTTGCCTCCCATTTCGACCTGGCGCGGTTTGGGATGGAAGTCATGCGCCCGTCCCCCCGGCAGGCGGACCTCATGATCGTTTCCGGGCGGGTGGCCAACAAGATGGCGCCGGTCGTGAAGCGGCTGTACGACCAGATGCCCAATCCCAAATGGGTGATTTCGATGGGGGCGTGTGCCTCCTGCGGCGGCATTTTCAACAACTACGCCATCCTGCAAGGAGTGGATCGGATCATCCCGGTCGATATTTATGTTCCTGGTTGTCCGCCGCGCCCGGAGCAGTTGATCGAGGGGATCGTTCGACTCCAGGAAAAGATCATGAAGGAATCGCTGAGGGATTCCCGCGAGAAAACATCGTAATGGGGGCGAATCTTGCCATCGGCGATGGGGCTGGATGAGATAGTAAACGATGGAACAGAATGAGTTGATTCCAACCGAATCCGCCGTCCTGCAGGCCCTCACCGACCGCTTCGGCGAGGCCGTCAGCGGCCATCACAAGGCGTTCGGTCAACTGTCAATTTTCGTCCGGGCCGATATCATTCTTGACCTGGCGGAATTCATGAAGGATGACGAGGCGGCCGGCTTTGAGCTGCTGTCCGATATCTGCGGCGTCGATTGGATCGACTGCCCCCGGCAGCGGTTCGAATTGGTCTACAATTTCTATTCCCTCCAGCGCCGTCTGCGCCTTCTGATCCGCACCACGATTCCCGACGGCGATCGGCCGAATATTCAATCGATTCAGCCGGTCTATTCCGGAGCCGATTGGCTGGAGCGGGAAGTATACGACATGTTGGGGGTCGAGTTTGAGGGACATCCCGACCTGCGCCGGATAATCACACCGGATGATATGGAGGGCTGGCCGCACCGCAAAGATTTCCCGCTCACCTACGAAGCGCCGCAGTTCAGCCATAACAAAGACCTTCCACCGGAGATCGTCAAATGAGCGCCGTCGCCGGCAAAACCATGACGCTCAATCTGGGACCGCAGCATCCGGCCACCCATGGCGTGCTGCGGGTGGTGCTGGAACTGGAGGGCGAGACGGTCCTGCAGGCGACGCCCCACCTCGGATACCTTCACACCGGCATCGAGAAAAATGCCGAGGACAAGCTCTACTACAAGGTTATCCCGATGACCGACCGGATAGATTATCTGGCGCCGATGTCCAATAATCTGGGCTTTGTGCTGACGGTGGAGAAGATGCTGGGGATCGAGGTGCCGGAGAAGGTCAAATTCGCACGCGTCCTTCTGACCGAACTGACCCGGCTCAACAATCATCTGGTCTGGCTGGGAACGCACGCCCTTGATATCGGGGCGATGTCGATGCTCCTGTACACCTTCCGCGAGCGGGAAATGCTCCTCGACGTGTATGAGGCGGTCTCCGGCCAGCGGATGATGTCGACCTATTTCCGGGTCGGCGGGCTGGCCTACGATCTGCCGCCCGATCTGGACCAGAAGATCAAAAAGATTCTGAAGATTCTGCCGGAAAAGATGCAGGAATACGAAGACCTCTTGTCCAACAACCGGATCTGGATCAAGCGGTTGACCGGTATTGGAAGGCTGACCGCCGAGCAGGCACTGGATCTTTCGGTGACCGGGCCCCTGCTCCGATCGACCGGCGTCAAGTTTGATCTGCGCCAGGCGCATCCCTACAGCGGCTACGAAAAATTCGACTTCGATATTCCGGTCGGTGTCAACGGCGACTGCTATGACCGGTATCTGGTGCGCATGGAAGAGATGCGGCAATCGTTGCGGATCATGAAACAGGCGATGGAAGGGATGCCGGAAGGGCCGTACCTGGCCGACGTCCCCGGGGTAGTGCTCCCCCCCAAGCCGGACGTGCTGACCAAAATGGAAGCGCTTATTTTCCACTTCAAGATCATCACCGAGGGATTCAAGGTGCCGGCCGGGTCGTACTATCAGGCGATCGAGTCGCCAAAGGGGGAACTGGGATACTACATCGTTTCCGACGGCGGAACCAAACCGTATCGGATGCGGGTGCGGCCCCCCTCCTTTGTCAACCTGCAGGCCCTAAACACGATGGTCACGGGCGGGTTGGTGGCCGACGTTATCGCCTGTATCGGATCGATTGATATCGTGCTGGGCGAGGTTGACCGATGATTCTCAACGAGGCGACAATTCAAAAGATCAGGACCAGGATGGTTCGGTACCCCACCCATCGCTCGGCTATTCTGCCGGCGTTGACCGCGGCTTACAAGCAGCTTGGTCACCTTAACCCGGCCGCGTACCGTGAGATCGCGAATATATTGGAAGTCCCTTATGTCGAGATTGCCGAGGCGGCCTCGTTCTATACGATGTTCCCCAAGCAGGCGGTGGGACGATACCTGATCCAGGTCTGTCATAATATTTCCTGTTCGTTGCGCGGCGCCGACAGCCTGATCGCCTACCTGGAACAAGTGCTGGGAATCAGGCTGGGGGAGACCACCTCCGACAACCTCTTCACCGTGATTTCGGTCGAATGTCTCGGGGGATGCTCGGCGGCGCCGATGATGCAGATCAACGATGACTATTACGAGGACCTGACCCGCGCGAAAGTGGATAAGATTCTGGCTGACCTTCGCGCGCAGGCGACGGCGGCAGGTAGATAACATGGAAAAGGTCCTATTTGCCCATATTGATGAGCTGGAACAGTACCGGATTGAGACCTATATAAAGAATGGCGGCTACCAGGCGCTTCCTCGGGCGCTTAAGGGGCAGACGCCGGATGAGGTAATCGAGCTGATCAAGAAGTCCGGCCTGCGGGGCCGGGGCGGGGCCGGCTTTTCGGCTGGTATGAAATGGGGTTTCGTCCCCAAGGGGGCCGATAAGCCTAAATATCTTTGCTGCAACGCCGACGAGTCGGAGCCGGGAACCTGCAAGGATCGAGTGTTGATGGAGCGCGATCCGCACCTGGTAATCGAGGGGATCATAATTGCCGCCTATGCCATCGGGGCGCATCATGCCTTTATATATGTGCGCGGCGAGTTCGTCTTTCCGGCCCATCGTCTGGAACAGGCGGTCGATGAGGCGTACGCCCGCGGCTTTCTGGGCAAAGATATCCTCGGCTCCGGATTCGACCTCGATATGATCGTCCATACCGGCGGCGGCGCCTATATCTGTGGCGAGGAAACGGCACTGCTGTCGTCCCTCGAAGGGGATCGCGGCTTGTCCCGTATCCGGCCCCCCTTTCCGGCGGTCGAGGGGCTCTATCGGTGTCCGACCGTGGTCAATAATGTCGAGACGCTGGCCAACCTGCCGCATATCATCAACCGCGGCGTCGACTGGTTTCGGACGCACGGGACGGAGAAATCGCCGGGAACCAAGATCTTTTCGCTTTCGGGGAATATCAAACGACCCGGCAATTATGAAGTCGACCTGGGGACACCGTTGTCGTATGTCATCAACGAACTGGGCGGCGGGATGCAGGATGGATATAAACTCAAGACGATTATTCCGGGGGGATCATCGACGCCGCTGCTCATGCCCGATCAGATCGACACACCGCTTGATTTCGAATCGGTGGCGCAGGCCGGATCGATGCTCGGCTCCGGTGCCATCATCGTGATCGATGAGCGGGCCTGCATGGTCTGGGTGGCGATGAAGCTGATTAATTTCTACGCCCATGAATCGTGCGGCAAATGCACCCCCTGCCGGGAGGGAACCGCCTGGCTCAAGCAGATTGTCAACCGGATCGAGCAGGGGGACGGCCGACCGGGAGATGTCGAACTGATGCTCGACGCCTGCGAAAACATCATCGGGCGGACGATCTGTCCGTTAGGTGATGCCGTCGTGATGCCGACGGTATCGATCATCAAGCATTTCCGGGATGAGTTTGAATATCATATCGAACACAAGACCTGCCGGGTCAAAACCGCCTACCCGTTGGTATGACGCCGATGTCGGATAACGGAAAAGAACAGGTGACGCTGACGATTGACGGCCGCGAGGTAACGGTTGCCAAAGGCGCTACCATCATCGAGGCGGCCCGATCGGCCGGCATCGATATCCCCTATTTCTGCTGGCATCCCAAGCTCGATTCGGTCGGCGCCTGCCGGATGTGCCTGGTCGAAATCGAGAAGACGCCCAAGCCGGCCGTCGCCTGCGCCACGACGGTCATGCCCGGCATGGTGGTCCGCACCACCACCGAAACGATTATCAAGGCGCGCCGGGGCGTGCTGGAATTTCTGCTGCTCAATCATCCCCTTGACTGCCCGACCTGCGACAAGGGGGGGGAATGCGACCTGCAGGACATCACCTTCCGTTACGGCACCGATAAATCGCGCTTCACCTTCCCCAAGCAACGCGTGACGGACGACGAGACGACTACCACTTTTGACGACAAGCGGATCGGCCCGGAGATCATCCGGAACATGAATCGGTGCGTCACCTGCTTCAAGTGCGTCCGCTTCAACAAGGAAATCGCAGGCGAGTACGATCTGGGCGCGTACCAGCGGGGTAATCATACCGTCATCGACGCCCCACCCGGGGAGCAGATCGACAATCTTTATTCCGGCAACACGGTGGAAATCTGCCCCGTGGGGGCGCTGACCAACACCGACTGGCGGTACAGAGTCCGGACCTGGATCGCCAGGCAGGTTCCCTCGATCTCCAGCTATGACGCCGACGGGCAAAACCTCATCCTCTGGCACGACCAGCGGCAGATTTTCCGTGCGACCTCGCGCCGCAACGACGATATCGATGAGGGATGGATCTGCGATATCGCCCGCTACGGGTATCAGTATGTCAATGCCCCCGATCGCCTGCGGACGCCGCTGATCAAGAAGCAGGGGCAACAGGTCGCCTCGAGCTGGGAAGAGGCGATCGAACTGATCGCCCGGCGTTTTCACGAGATCAAAGACCGGCGCGGCTCGATCAGCCTGGCCGGATTGGTCGGCGGCAATCTGTCGACTGAAACCATCTACCTCTTCAACCGCTTTTTCCGAACCGTGCTGCATTCCAACTCGGTTGACTACCGTCTCGAATATATCGGGTTGAAGGACGGCGAGGCGGCGGAGGCATACGATTCGCTGTATACCGCCCCCTTCAGGATCGCCGAATTGGAGAAGGCTGATGCGGTGCTGGTACTGGCCTCGAATTTCATCAAGGATCACCCGATCGTCAATCTGCGGCTGCGCAAGGCCTATCGCAAGAACAACGCCCGGATCTATATCGCCAATCCGGTCGAGACCAAATCCGCTGACATATCGATTGACGAACTGATCTATCGCCCCGACACCGAGACCGCCTTTGTGGTGGCGCTGCTGCATGCCGTCATGGACGAAAAGCTGTACCAGGGCGTCGACGACAACGTCGCGCGCGACCTTCAACGGCGGCTGGCGCCCTCCGGCCTTAATGAAGCGGCGGCGTTTTGCGGCATCGCCCCCCAGCGGATTATCCGCCTGGCGCACGCCCTGGCCTCGGCCCGGAACCTGTTCCTTCTCTCCGGCGATTTCCTGACGGCCTCGGTGCAGCGATATCAATTGGCCAACGGCCTCTACGACCTTGCCAATTTGCTGGGTGTGGCTGATGGCAAAGCGGTGATTATGGCGTCGCACGCCAACTCCATCGGCGCCGACCGGGTCGGCTTCCGGCCCAACCTCAGGCCGGAACTGGCCGCCTTGCTGTCGGACCTGTGGGGCCGTCCCTTGCCGGAGCCGCCGGGATGCAACGCCTCAAAAATATTCAAGCGCGCTTTAGATGAGGAGATTGATTCGCTGTTCGTCCTTGGCGCCAACCCCGCCATGCGATATCCCGACGGTCCGTTTGTCAATGCCGCCTTGGATAAGCTCGATTTCTTGGTCGTCGCCGACCTGTTTGAGACTGCCACGACCGCCAAAGCCGAAGTGGTTCTGCCGTTAGCCGGATGGTCGGAGCAGGCCGGGTCGTTTGTCAACCTCGAAGGACGATACCAGCGTTTTGCCCGGGCGCTTCCACCGGCGCAGGGTGTCAGGACCGGCCTTGAAATAATCCGGGCGGTGGCTGCGGCGATGGATGCCCCCCTGGACGGCGATGAGAAAATGCTCGCGGCAGAAACCAGAAAGGTGGTCGATTCATGGACACCGGCAACCAGGGACCATACCCGATTCTTCGAATTGAAGCAACCGCCACCGGTTGACCATGCCGATTGTCCTTACCGGCTCTTGGTCGGCAACGATCTGCATCATTTTGGCTACCTCAGCGAGCATTGCCCGTCATTGGTGCGATTCACGCCGGAACCATATCTGGAAATATCGCCGACGCTGGCTGCCCGGCTGGGGGTCGCGGATGATTCGCTTCTTCGGGTCGAATCGGCGACCGGCCGCCTGGTGCTGAAAGTCAGGATATCGGAATTTTTCGAGGGAGACGTGTTGTTCGTGCCGAATAATTTTGCCGCGATCGAGGCCAACATGCTGGTGACACATGCCGGCGGCGGATGGGTCAAACTGGCCAAGCTGGATGAATAGGTGATGATCGACCTGGCGTTCATAGCCATCATCGTCGTCAAGGTGACGATTGTCTTTTTGGCGGTGGTCACCGGCTGTGCCTACGCCACCTGGCTGGAGCGGAAAGTCCTCGGCCATATCCAGAATCGGATGGGGCCGACCTATGTCGGGCCGTTTGGTCTTCTGCAACCGATCGCCGATGGAATCAAGCTGGTCTTCAAAGAAGACGTCGTTCCCAGTCAGGCGGAGAAGGCCTTGATGGCGGTGGCGCCGTTGATCGCCTTCATTCCCGGCTTTCTGGCCTTCGCCGTCATCCCGATCGGCCCGCCGGTCGAGCTGTTCGGGCGGCAGATTCCCCTGACGGTCTCGGATCTGAATATCGGCGTTCTGTTCATCCTGGCGACGACGTCGCTGGGGGTGTACGGCGTGGCCCTGGCGGGATGGTCCTCCGGTTCCAAGTACTCGCTTCTGGGCGGCATCCGCAGTTCGGCGCAAATGATTTCGTACGAGGTCGCCTACGGGTTGTCGATCGTGCCGATTTTAATGATCGCCGGGACCTTGTCGCTGACGGAATTGGTCAATCAGCAATCGTCGGTTTTGCACTGGTACGTCTTCAAAAACCCGGTGGCGTTTCTGATCTTCTGGATTTGCGGCGTGGCCGAAACCAATCGCGCGCCGTTCGACCTGGCCGAGGCGGAGTCGGAGCTGGTTGCCGGCTATCATACCGAGTATTCCTCGACCCGGTTTTCGATGTTCTTCATCGGCGAGTACGCCAGCATGCTGACGGTATCGGCGCTGGCGGCCACGATCTTTTTCGGCGGCTGGCAGGGACCGCTGCTGCCGGGGCCGCTCTGGCTGATCCTCAAGGTGATCGGCTTTATGATGCTCTATATCTGGATCCGGGCGACGTTTCCCCGTTTACGATACGATCAACTGATGGATATGGGATGGAAAGTCTTGTTCCCGCTGGCTCTGGCCAACGTGCTGGTGACGGGCGTGGTGCTGTATCTGCTGTAGACGGCTATGTGGAAAGCATTTTGGGACATAGTTAAGACGACCCTCGTGGCGCTGCCGACGGGCCTATACACGACCATCCGGTACCTGTTCAAAAGGCCGGTGACCAAGAAGTACCCAAGGGTCAGATCGGAGATGGCGCCGCGTTACCGGGGGCTGCATTACCTGGAACGATATGACGACGGCACCGAGCGCTGCGTTTGCTGCGGCCTGTGCGCCGCCGCCTGCCCGGCGGACGCCATCTATATGGAGCCGGCCGAGAATGAGAAGGGAGAACGGTACGCCCAGGTATACGAGATTAACATGATCCGCTGCATATTCTGCGGCTTCTGCGAGGAAGCCTGTCCCGAGGAGGCGATCTTCCTGGGACATGAATTCGAGCTGGCCGACGTTCATCGCGACAGGTTTATTTACGCCAAAGATGATTTGCTGGTGGCGCATCCCCGCAAGGATCGGCCCTATAAGACGATCTACCGGCGGGTGCGGAGGTTCTACTGAGCCTATGGCGGCGGGAAGGATGAGCGATTGATGGAGCTTCTTGTTTTTGCCCTGGCGGCGATCATCGCGCTGGCCTCGGCCATCATGGTCATCACCGTCCGGAGTCCGATCGGAAGCGTCCTGTACCTGATCCTGTCGATGCTGGCGCAGTCGGTGCTGTACATCATGCTCTCGGGGTTGTTTGTCGCCGCCTTTCTGGTGCTGGTCTATGGCGGGGCGATTCTGGTCCTCTTCCTGTTTGTGATCATGATGCTCAATATCCGCCAGGCCGACTTGGGAACCGATTCGCTGCGGCGCGTCAAACCGCTGGCCTGGGTCTTTGGCGCCGTGCTGCTGGCGGAGCTGGTTTGGGTGGCGATGGCCACCAGCGCCCGTATCGATGCCGTCGACGATAAATTCGGCTCCGTGCCCGAGGTGGCCCGGCTGCTGTACGGCAAATTCGTCTATCCCTTCGAGTTGACCTCGATTCTGCTCCTGGTGGCGATCGTCGGGGCGGTGGTGATGGCCAAAAAAGGATTATCGTGATATGACCGTTCCTATCGACTATTACATCATCCTGTCGGCTTTTCTGTTTACGGTCGGCGTGATCGGCGTGGTGATCTCGCGCAATCTGATCGTCATGTTCATGGCCGTCGAGATCATGCTCAATGCCGCCAATCTGGCGCTGGTGGGATTTTCGCGGCAACTGAAGCTGATGGATGGGCAGGTGTTCGTCTTTCTGGTCATGACGGTGGCGGCGGCCGAGGCGGCAGTCGGCTTGGCGATCATCATCGCCGTCTTCCGCAACCGGGAGTCAGTCAACGCCGACACGCTCAATCTG
>CAZPEV010000018.1:0-10434 GCA_964585635.1 uncultured Ignavibacteriales bacterium | reverse complement strand
GGTAAGCGTATGGATCAATACCTGTTCATAGTACCGCTTTTGCCTCTTCTGGGATTTGTTATCAACGGCCTGTTCCGGACCCATCTGTCGAAGCAGGTGGTTGTCTCGCTGGCGGTGGGATCGGTCGGGCTGTCGTTTCTGGCGTCGGTCGCCCTCTTCTTCCGGTTGCTCGGCCTGGATCCGGAGCATCGCCTCATCGAACAGGTGCTGTTTTCATGGATTCCGGTCGGATCGCTTCGGCTCGATGTCGCCTTCCTGCTCGATCCTCTCTCGGCCGTGATGATCCTGGTCGTCACCGGCGTCGGCCTTCTGATTCATATCTATTCCATCGGATACATGGCTCATGACGGCGGCATCAAGCGATTCTTCATTTACATGAACCTGTTCATGTTCTCGATGTTGACGCTGGTTCTGGGAAACAACCTGATGCTGCTGTTTATCGGCTGGGAGGGGGTTGGCCTCTGCAGCTACCTGTTGATCGGATTTTGGTTCGAAAAGAAATCGGCGGCCGACGCCGGCAAGAAGGCCTTTATCGTCAATCGGATCGGCGACTTCGGATTTCTGCTGGGAAGCTTCATCCTGTTTTGGTCGGCCGGTACGCTTAAGTTCACCGACCTGGCGGCCCGATCGCCGGAGGTATTTGCCGTCGGCGGCGGAGTGGTGACGGCGGCGACGCTGCTGTTGTTCCTCGGCGCCACCGGCAAGTCGGCCCAAATTCCACTCTTCGTCTGGCTGCCCGACGCTATGGAAGGCCCCACCCCCGTGTCGGCGTTGATTCACGCCGCCACCATGGTCACCGCCGGCGTGTACCTTTTGGCCCGGCTCAATTTTCTGTTTGTCCTGGCCCCGGTCACGATGATGGTCGTGGCGGTCATCGGTTGCGCCACCGCGCTCTTTGCGGCGACGATCGGCCTGGCGCAAAACGACATCAAACGGGTGCTGGCCTATTCCACTGTCAGCCAACTGGGATATATGATGATGGCCTGCGGCGTGGCGGCCTTCAGCGCCGGAATCTTCCACCTCATGACCCATGCCTTTTTCAAGGCGCTGCTGTTCCTCGGCGCCGGATCGGTGATTCATGCTTTGTCCAACGAACAGGACCTGCGCCGGATGGGCGGCCTGAAAAAACAGCTGCCCACCACCTATGCGACGTTTTTCACGGCCACGCTAGCCATCGCCGGTATCCCCATCTTCTCCGGCTTTTTCTCCAAAGATGAAATCCTGTGGCAGGCGTTTTCATCCGGTCATGGCCATGTCCTGCTCTGGCTGATCGGCGTTTTGACTGCGGCGCTGACGGCCTTCTACATGTTCCGGTTGTTCTATCTAACCTTCCATGGGCAGGCGCGGTACGACCAACACACCGCCGACCATCTTCACGAATCGCCCAAAGTCATGACCATTCCCCTGGTCATTCTGGCGGTGTTGTCGGTTATCGGCGGGTGGATCGGCTGGCCCGCCTCGCTGGGGGGCGGGGCCTGGTTCGAGCATTTCCTCGCTCCGGTCTTAAGGCCCAGCAACGCCGAAGCGGCGCTGGATACCGCCTCGCATTCGGTGGCGCTGGAATACGGCTTAATGGCCATGACCATTGTGTTGGTGCTGGCGTCCATCTATGCGGCTTATTCGATATACAACCGGAACATTGCCCGGGCGACGTCATTGCGGCAATCTCTCTCCGGATTGCACAAGGTTCTCTACAACAAGTACTGGGTGGATGAATTTTATGGCGCCACGGTCGTCCGTCCCCTGGTCGGCGGCGCCATCTTCCTCTGGAAAGTGTTCGACGTGCTGATTATTGACGGCCTCGCTAACGGCTTGGCCAGCCTGATAGGAGACATGTCGGCGACATTCCGCCGCCTGCAGACGGGGTACCTGCGGGGCTACCTGACCGTCTTCCTGATCGGAGTCGTCGTGATTATCGGCTTTTTGATGGTGAGATAGCGTGATGCAAAGCTGGATTTTAACCCTGGTCACCTTCCTTCCCCTGGCGGGCGTGGGAGCCATTCTGCTTCTGCCGAGGGAGAATCAGGCCGCCATTCGATTCACCGCCCTGTCGTTTGCTTTGCTCACCTTTGCCGCCTCGCTCTGTCTGCTGTTTCGGTTCGATAGTTCGACCGCCGCGATGCAGTTTGAGGTCGACCTGCCCTGGGTGACGGCGCTGGGGATCGATTACCACCTCGGCATCGACGGTATCGCGCTGGTGCTGATTCTGCTGACCACCTTTCTGTCGGCCATCGCGATCCTGTCCGCCTTCAGGGCGGTGGAGCATTCGCATAAGGGTTTCTATGCCTGCCTCCTGCTGCTGGAAGTCGGCATGGTGGGCGTCTTTGCCGCGCTTGACCTGTTCCTGTTCTATGTCTTCTGGGAAGTAATGCTGGTGCCGATGTATTTTCTGATCGGCATCTGGGGCGGGGCGCGGCGGGGTTATGCCGCCAACAAATTAGGGGTGTTAACCATGGTGGGGGGGGTGCGGGTGGTGGTGGCGATTCTGGTGCTCTACTTCCAGTATCAGGCCCAGACCGGCCAGTATACCTTTGACCTGATGAAAATCACCGGCCTGCCGCTGGCGGCCCATTTGCAGACTTGGCTCTTCGCGGCCTTCGCGCTGGCGTTCGTCATCAAAATTCCCATGTGGCCGTTCCACACTTGGCTGCCGGACGCTCACGTCGAGGCTCCCACTGCCGGTTCGGTCATTCTGGCCGGCGTGCTCCTCAAAATGGGGGTCTATGGCTTTCTGCGGTTCTGCCTGCCGCTCTTTCCGATCGCGACCTTCCAATTCATGCCGCTGATTTCCGTCTTGGCGGTGATCGGAATAATCTATGGCGCCCTGGTGGCGATGGTGCAGAAGGACGTCAAGTCGCTGGTGGCGTTTTCCTCGGTGTCACATATGGGCTTCATTATGCTGGGGATCATGACGCTCAATCTGCAGGGGCTTCAGGGGGCGATTATCCAGATGCTCAACCACGGCGTCTCGACCGGGGCACTCTTTATCCTGGTTGGCATGATCTACGAGCGGCGTCACACCCGGCTCATCAGCGAGTATGGCGGCCTGGCGGGACGGCTGCCGGTCTATGCGACCTTTTTCATGATCGTGACTCTGTCCTCCATCGCCGTCCCCGGCACCAATGGGTTTGTCGGCGAATTCTTGATTCTGCTGGGGACCTGGTCGTACAACAAGGTCTATGCCGTCCTGGCCGCGACCGGCGTCATTCTGGCCGCCTGCTATATGCTCTGGATGTACCAGCGGATATTCTATGGAAGGATCACCAATCCGGCCAACGAACACCTGACCGACCTCGACGGTCGCGAAAAACTGGTGCTGGTGCCGCTCGTGATTATGATCTTTTGGATCGGGATTTATCCCAAACCGATTTTTACCCTTCTGGAGCCGTCGGTCAAGGCAGTCATTCAACAAGTCGAGAAAGGACGCGCGGCCTATGAGGCCCGGCAATCGCCGAGCGGCGAAAAGGTACCGCTATCCGATCAAACTCGGGTCAAGCATGAGGGAGTGAAATGATGGCGAACGTAATTATGTACACCAAGCCGGGATGCCCGTACTGCGCCGCGGCCAAGGATCATTACACCGGCCGGGGAATAAAATTCGACGAGATTAACGTGATCGATAACCCGGCGGCGCAGAAGAAGCTGTTGGAGCTGTCCGGCGGTCAGAAGATCGTGCCGGTCATCGTCGATCAGGGGAAAGTGACCATCGGCTGGGACGGCGGCTGAGGTTTCTAAGGTGATGCGGCCGTGTGCCGCATGACGGATGGTTTGGTTTCGGGAGAAGACTATGTCGCAACTGGCAGCAATTAACGTCGGCATCATCATGCCGGAGCTGACGCTTCTGGTCTTTTCCTTTGCCATCCTGATCTTTGTTCCCCTCCTGCGAAAACATACCGTTGCCCCGACGCTGGCGCTGCTCGCCGTGGCGGTTTCGTTTCTGTTTGTCGTGATGAGCTGGAACAAGCAGACCAGCGGCTACTACGACATGGTCATCTGCGACAATTTTTGCCTCTTCTGCAAGGTGATCTTTCTGGTGACCTGCGGCTTGGCGGTGCTTCTGTCGCACGATTATCTGGCCCGGCGGAAGACCGACCGGGCGGAGTACTATGCCCTCATGCTCCTGTCCACGGTCGGAATGATGGTCATGGTGTCGTCCCAGAACCTGATGGTGATCTTCCTGGGGCTGGAGATCATGTCGCTGCCGCTGTATGTCATGGCCGGGATTTTTCGCACCAATTTGAAATCCAACGAAGCGGCCGCGAAGTACTTCTTTATGGGAGCCTTTGCCTCGGCCTTTTTCCTTTATGGAATCGCGCTGGTATACGGGGGGGCCGGCACCACCGATCTGAAACAGATTTTCATGTCGACCGGCATGGCCATGCAGAACAGTCCGCTCTACCTCATGATCGGCGCCGGGCTGGTGCTGATCGGGTTTGCCTTCAAGATCGCCTCCTTCCCCTTTCATATGTGGGTGCCGGACGTTTATCAGGGGGCGCCGACGCCGGTGACCGCCTTCTTCGCGATCGGACCCAAGGCGGCCGGAGTGGCGGCGCTCTTGCGGATATTCATGATCGGCTTCGGCGGCATCGCCGGATCGTTTATCCCGCTGTTCTGGATATTGGCGTTTCTGACCATGACCGTCGGCAACGTGCTGGCGATCAGGCAGGACGACGTCAAACGGATGCTGGCCTATAGCTCGATTGCCCATGCCGGATACCTGCTCATAGCGGTAACCGCGGGTGGGTCGGAGGCCGTATCGGCGGCGCTTTTCTACCTGTTGTCCTATGCCTTTTTCAACATGGGGGCATTTGTGATGGTGGCCCTGATCGAGAACCGGTACGGCGGTTCCAACCATATCGATACCTTCCGGGGGCTGGCGTCGCGCCATCCCTGGCTGGCGGTGTTTCTGGCGTTGTTCATGTTTTCATTGGCCGGATTCCCGCCCACGGCCGGGTTTGTCGGCAAATTCTATCTCTTTTCGGCGGCAGTCAAGGCGGGACAGGTCTGGCTGGTGGTGGTGGCCGTGCTCAACAGCTTGGTCTCGGTCTTCTACTATCTTCGCCCGGTCAAGGCGGCCTTCTTCGAGAAGGCGGCGGATGATGACACCGCGCCGGCCGTTGCCTATCGCCCGATGGTGGTGACGGCTATCGCCGTGACGGTCGTCGGCACGCTCGGCTTGGGCCTTTTGCCCGGCTATTTTCTGCAGTTGGCGGCCGCCTCGGTGTTTATGATAATGTGACAGACTCCCGGCATCCATGCTGCCCGCCATAAAGTCATTTTCCGTCTTTATCAGGATAAGAAATTTCGCGATACAAAAAAAGCCCCGCCGGCAGCGGGGCTTGGATTTCTACCACTGGTACAGGCAGGGCGGCGGGCCGCTTTTGAAAACGTAGTTGACGATCATTATGGCGTCGCCGACGTTGACGGCTCCATCGCAGTTGCAGTCGGCTTCCTTCCGGCTAACCGGCGCCGGCCCTCCCTTAAACACATAATTGATGATAAAGATGGCATCACCTATGTTAACGGCGCCGTCATTGTTGACATCACCCGACATCTCCCAGATGATATAGGCATAGTCGAACAGCACGCCGGTGCTGTCGGCGACGGCATGTTCCGGGGGCGTGTTGTTCTTCAGGTATGGAGTAGCCGCGCAATCAACGCCCGAAATTCCGACCAGCGCCGTTTGCTCCATCCCCGAATTTCCCACCGATAGATATTGGAAGGTGATATTACCGCTGCGGGTAAGAATGATCTCGAAGGTCGTCATCGTGTCGGCCGCCGAATTGAAATTCCCGATGCGATAATATTCAATAACCAGCGAATCCTTCCTGGGCGAGCGGTAATAATAGACCCGGCCGTGCCCGCCTATGCCCGGTTCCATGTTGAGATCGTTCCAGAAGGCCGATACGAAGGTGGAAAACGGCGCCCCGGGAACGGCCACGCCGCTGTCGTAGAGGCCGTTGACATTCACGTTGGTATTGGTGAATGACAACGCGCCATTGACACCGACGTAGACTTTGGTGTAGGTCGTGTCATAGAAGGGGAAAGAGAAGCCGATGGTAATCGGCCCGGCTGTGCCATCATCTAAAATGTTCTGCGGGACCGCCGGATTGTACCAGGAATATGACTGAATCGGCGACCCAATAGTCGTGATGTCGACCCAAGCGAAAGCCGGGCCGGATAATCGGCTGGCGGCATAGGTCGTATCAAAACAAGGAATATGCATAAACACCGGTGCTGTGGCGTGCTGATCCAGTGGCCCCCCCTGCGGGCCGTATACAATCTCAACTGATCCACGGTAGAGAAGGGTCCGATCGGGGACGGCCGTGGCGTCCAACAGCAGATCCACCGCGACTTGACCTTGAGCCGGGACACTCCCGGAGGGATTGGCGACGGTCAGCCAATGGCCGACGAAATCCCCATCACTGCTGTCGACCGCGGTTATGGTGTAATCCAGAGCATGCTCCGACGAATGGTTGATCAGCGTCAACGGCACGGTAATCTGCGTTCCCGTTTGAATGGTCGTATCATAATATAGCGGGGACAGGCTCAGTTCAGGCGGCGGCATCAGGATGGAGTCGGCGGCCCGAATGTTGGGACGGGGGCCTATATGTTCCGAGGGATTCAACGTCTGTTCGGTGCCGGTTGCCACCAGCACCGCCCGCCTCTGGTCGGCGTCCAGACGGGCGCCGCCGTACCGTTCCTTGTAGATGCTTTGCACCGCCGCCACCGCGCCGGTCACGATCGGCGAGGCGGACGACGTCCCGTTAAAGGTGGCCGTATAGTATTGACGTTCATCGCCCCCGCCGTTGAACAGCGAGCCATAACCGGCAGTAACAACCCCAGCCCCGTATCCCTGAAGGTTGACCCGTTCGCCATAGTTGGAGAAGTCGAGCCGGGCCCGATCGCTGCCGTACACGCCCGACGGTGGCGCGCCGGCGCCGATCAAGATGGCGTGGGAGTTGCGGAAGGTGGTGTCGAATTTATTCTCGTAGATGGAATTGTCAAGGTCCTCGGCACCGTTTCCGGCCGCCTCGCACACGATAATCCCCTTGGCCCAGGCCAGTTGGATAGCGTCGAAATTGGCGTCCCAGTATTCCATGCAGACATAACCCAGCTGATCGGTGCGAACTTGGAAATTGTACCTCGGTCCAGCGGAATGCAGCTCGATCAGCATGACATTTCCGGCATCAAGGCTGTCGGCGGCCAGAAGAATGGCCTGGGTGGTGCCGATATCACCGATGGAAACCATGCCGATATTCGCCTGCGGCACGATTCCAGTGACACCGTAGCCGTTGTCCTCGCCGACCATAACGCCGGCCACGGCCGTGCCATGGTTGAGCCACGCCTGGTCTGCGACCAAGGTTCCACCTTTTAGCCGATCAGTGGGCAGTTCGAGGTCTTCATGATCGAATTTCCAGTTGCCCTCGATGTCGATGATTTTAACATTGCCCCCTTCTCCGCCGGCGATTGTTTTGGCATAGTCGGCATTTATCCCGGCGGGGGCAGGGCGCAGGTAATCCTGCGTGCCGGAAAAATCCGGCGTCGGCGGGGGAATATCGACGGCCGGTTCCGGCTGCGGCTCGGCATAGGCGATCTCCACTTCCGGGAGGGCATTCAGGCGATTAACCAGATCCTGCGCCTCGGCCGCCGATGAGACCGAAATGGTCAGGTAGTTGTTCATGTCGGCCAACTGGACCTTGGTCCGTTGTTCCAACATGGATTTCTCCGTTTCCACCTTTTCCGGAGCCTTAATCGCCAACCGCTTGATCCGCCCATCAGCCTTGCCGTGGATGATATCATTGACTTGGCTCAGGTTTTTCCCGGTCAGGGAAAGGATTGTGTTGCCGGACAAGCGCGCCCGTGTCCCCTCAGCCAGTTTGATCACAACCCGACCGATGTTGGCATCTGGTGCAATGGTCACGAAAGATGGTTTGTGGGCTGTGGCCCTCGGCGCCAGACCGCCGTCCGCCCGGTTGCCGGAAGGATCCGTGCTGGAATTATGATCGACGGCGGCCATGACGGCGGTGCTGAAGGCGAGGTACAAAGCGGCGAAAATAACGCGAGATGATCTCATCAATGACTCCACCCGAAAGGTGATCCTCGGTCGGTAAAGGGCAGGCGGCTCCATCAGCAATATACCACATGGCGGCCGTTTGTCAATAACCGACGTCTCTACTTTATATCGGATAGCGGCCGCTTTTGTTGGACGTCTTTTTCAGCCCAGCCGAAGCTTGTTGTTGGTCTCCTCGATCTTTATCGGATACCGGGCGGTGAAACAGCCGACACAGAAGTGCTCCTTCGGCAGTGAGGGCATCGCCAGCATCCCCGCCACCGACAAGTACCCCAGCGATTCCACCTGCAGATACCGGCGGATCTCCTCGATCGATTTCTGGTTGGCAATCAATTCCTGCCGGGTCGGCATGTCGATCCCAAAGAAGCAGGGGGAGATGATCGGGGGGGAGGAAACGCGGAAATGAATTTCCCGGGCGCCGGCGCTGCGGACCATCTGCACCAACTTTTTGGAGGTCGTCCCGCGCACGATGGAATCGTCGACCAACACCACCCGTTTATCCTTGATTGCTCCCTTGACCGAATTGAACTTGACCTTGACGTCCAGGTCGCGAATCTTCTGGTCGGGGTCGATAAACGACCGGCCGACGTAATGGTTGCGGATCAGGCCGATTTCGAACTTGATGCCGGATTCCTCGGAAAACCCCAGCGCAGCGGTGTTGGCCGAATCGGGGATACCGATGACGATGTCGGCGTCGGCGGGATGCTCACGGGCCAGCAGCCGTCCCAGCCGGCGGCGGACCTTATCGACATTTTCTCCAAAAATGACCGAGTCGGGGCGGGAGAAATAGATGTATTCGAAGATGCAGAAGGCGTGTCGTACCTGGCGATGCGGAAACGCCGACCGCAGGCCGGCGGCCGATATTTCCAGCACCTCGCCCGGCTCGATCTCCCGCTCGTATCGCGCCCCGATGATATCGAAGGCGCAGGTTTCGGAAGCCACCACCCAGTGGCCGTTGAGCCGTCCCAACGCCAGGGGGCGGAAGCCCCAGGGGTCGCGGGCGGCGATGATGCTGTTTTCGGCGCAGAACAGGTAGCACCAGGCGCCTTTGAGTTTGGTGACCGCGTCGCAGACCTGCCCAAAGCTGTCGGCGGCTTTGGATCGGGCGGCCAGATGTAGGACAATTTCCGTATCGGACGTGGTCTGAAAGATCGACCCCCTCGCCTCCAGCTTCTTCTTCAGCGTCAGCGAATTGGTCAGATTGCCGTTATGGGCCACGGCCAACATCCGGTCGCGATTGGTGATGACGAACGGCTGAATGTTGGTCAGGGAACTGGCGCCGGTGGTCGAGTAGCGGGTATGCCCGACCGCGATCCGTCCCTTGAGCTTGTCAAAGATCGTCTTGTCGGAAAAAATATCGGAGACCTGGCCCATTCCCTTGTACAGGTGCAGCCGGTCTTGATCCGCAGTGACGATTCCGGCTGATTCCTGCCCCCGATGCTGGAGCGCATAGAGACCGAAGTAGGTCATTTCGGCGGCCTTTTGGGCGCCAAAGATGCCAAAGACGCCACAATTGTCGTGAATCATGCCTTCCGCCACCAGTTCCTCCGAAACCTGAAAAAACTCATAAGTTATACGTTTTTATTCAGTTGTCAAGCAACTACCTGGGTCCGCTGGCTGCAACTATTATGAAACCGGCTTCATAGCCGCCGGTTCGTCGGAGGGGAACGGAGCTGTATTTTGGGCTTTCGACCGGCCCCTTTCCACGAAATCGGTTGCAGGAGAAGGGACAGCCGTGCATATTGGAAATGCACAGGATTCTCGCCTTTGGCTGTCCCCTGTTTTGCGGTAAGGGCATACGGTTTGCTCAAAATGATGTCGGCATGAGTGGATCGTCTCACAAAGAGGAGCTTCGGTATCGGGCGCTGGCCGATGCCGCCACGGCCGCCGCCGCCGGGGTGGCGATCGAGCTGGTGGCGCAAAAGGGGCTGACCTCCGCCGTGGAGTATATCGAGTTGGCGGCGGGGGCGCTGATTTTGTGGGATACCCAAGGCGAAGTCACCGTCCAGGCGGTCACGGCCGCCAATGACAGGGACCGACAGGCGCTTTTGGAGATGGAGGCCAATTTGCTGTCGATGCTGCGGCGGGATTTCCGCCTGAAGGCGGCTTACATGGAACTGGATGGGGAGCCGTCCCGCACGATATTCTCGTTGCCGATTGAAACGGGCGGCAAGCAGTTCGGGGCCTTGGTCGGAGTGAAGACCGAATCCGCCCGGCTGCATGATTACGATGATTTCCTGCGGGCGCTGGCGGCGCGCTGCGCGCAACTCCTCAACCTGTCGGACGTGGCGCGCGATCTTGGCATCGCTGTGAACACCACTAAGGCCTGGCTGTCGGTTTTGGAGGCCACCTATCAGGTG
>CAZPEV010000017.1:0-30973 GCA_964585635.1 uncultured Ignavibacteriales bacterium | reverse complement strand
TATCCTGAAGGACGCCAAGGAACAAGGCGTGTCGGACATCACTGTAATGCACTACCCTAAAGAAGCCGTGGCGGGGGCCGATGTAATCTATACGGATGTTTGGGCCTCGATGGGTCAGAAGGATCAAGCAGAAGATAAGGCACGGTTACTAAAACAGTTTCAGGTCAACAACGCACTGGTGAAGCTGGCGAAGCCTGACTGCCTGGTGATGCATTGTCTACCGGCGGAGCGGGGGAGGGAGATCACCGACGACGTGATGGATGGCCCTCACTCGGTGGTCTTCGATGAAGCCGAAAACAGACTGCACGCCCAGAAGGCGATCATGCTCTTCCTGATGTCGTAACGCCGGCCGAACGGGGCGGTGCTGATCGGACGAAAGGAGATGTCCGCTATGCGATTCGGTATTCTCACCGCCTTGGCAGCGATGGCGCTGGTCGCGATCTTCGCGTTTGGCTGCTCCGACGACAAGACGACGTCGTCGACGCCGGTAAATTACGGGGACCTTGAAGATCCCCAGTTCGCCCCGGTCAAGACACAAGTGGACGAAACGGTCAACAACCTGCTGGATGACGTCCTGTCCGGCTTCGAGAACAAGTACGTCACTCCCGGCGACACGGTTAGTGTGCGCGCCGACCTGATGCCGCCGCTGCTTAACCCGCCGCTTGGCGTCGGTCCCGATACCCTCATCGCCGACTATCAGGAAGGATGGCATTATGTTTACGCTTCCTATACCGGTGATATGTATAAATCGCGTCTCTGGGATTCCGTTCAGATCCAAGTCGACGGCACCCCGGTGGAAACGCCGATCCCCGCAGTCGACTACATCCACGGTATCAGACGTTGGTCGATTATGCCGTTGAATCCGGGCGAGACGCATTTTGCGCTCTACGGCCGGAACGATTTTGAACTTGCGAATCTCGATCAATCGGTGGCCACGATCAACGGGAGCCGCGCCAACGCGGTCGAGCTGGAGTACATTGCCGCGGACACCTCGCTGATCGACAACTACAATTTTGACATGACCATCACGAATCTGCAGGTGGCCAAGACGCTGGCCGGGTGGACGTCGGCCTGTCCCCAGACCGGGACGATCGACATGAACCTGTCGCGGGTGGTCATTTGGCAGGGACCGCATGGATCCGGCAACGGCAGCGGCAGTTGGCACGTAACGATCACCTTCGACGACGGCAGCGCCACCGTCACCGCCAGCAACGGCGATAACCGGTGGCGGTACACGACGCAGATATGCACCATTCCCACTCCGTAAGGACGATTCTCAGGGCAGGAATCCGTTTTCTCAGGGGCGGCCATGCGGCCGCCCCTTTCGTCTTCTCTCCCTTTCCCTCCACTCCGATACCATCGGCCCGTGGCACGAACAAACGGTGCGCCACGGGGAAAGAGGGCGGGGACCAGCGCCGCCTCGGCGTCTTGACTTCCGACGAAATATCACCGTTATTTGGCGCCATGAAAGAAATTGTCAGATACCCCGGATGCTTCGTCTGCGGCGAAAAAAACGAAATCGGCCTGGGAGCCCATTTCTACTGGGACGGCCACAAGGCCGTGTGCGATATCGTGGCCGATGAGAGGCATTGCGGCTACCGGCATCTCTTCCACGGGGGAATTGTCGCCACCATCCTGGATGAGGTTATGATCAAGGCGTTGTTGGCAGAGGACCACTTTGTCGTGACCGCCGAAATGACCATTAGATTTAGGAAGCCGGTTCATACCGGCGACCGTCTCCACTGCGAAGGGTGGCTGACCGAAAAGCGGGGGACAGTCTACCGAACCGTCGGAAAGGTGGTCAACCAGGATAGCGAGACGGTGGCCGAGGCGGCCGGCAAATATGTCAGGCCAAAGGGGGATATAAGCCGTCATCTTTTGGACTCATTGTCGTAACATCTGCGCACCGGCCTGCGCAGCAAATCAATAAGAGCTTGAGGCGAGTCATTCATGTCGTTGTCCGGCTGAGCGTTAGATTTTGGGGCCGTGGCGGGATGCAGGGCACATCCTTTGCTTTTAACCATCGCGATGAATGATATCTTGCTCTGTTATGTCTCCGGCAGACATCCGGCCGGTTCCGACGGGCAGGGGACGGTCTCCTTCGCCGTGCCGGATTACGGTATCCTTTTTCGTTGCCAGGCGGCCGGAGCGCGAGCTGACCTGGAAATGGCAGCGTTTCTGGCGCTACTCCGATTTATGGAACATTATCAGGCGCTCTTCAAGAATCATCGCGTGCGGATCCTCACCGATTTCCCCCTGCTGGTCTATCTGATGCAGAACGGAGATCCGGTTAATGAACGGCTGGTGGCCGTTCGTGAAAGGGCGCAGCACTATGGCAAGGGATTTGATTTCACAGTGGCGTGGATCGATGAGGAGCACAACCGCGCCGGTCGTTCAATTGCCGATTTGCCGGCCATGCCGGCTGAGGTGGGCTTGAAGGTGAAAAGATCGCTGCGCGCTTTCGTTCATGCGGCTGAAGTCGGCTCGTCGGACTGGCCTCTTTTTTGATTTTCCCGCAACCCGTCAGGCAATTCATGAGTACAACAGACAGATATTTTGGTTGCGCAGGGAAATAATATATGGTAACAAATAACTCCCTGACGTCGATAACAACGGGTGGAAGACGATGATGAAGAATCGACGCATGACCTTGCCGCCGGTCATCGGGGCGTTGCTCCTGGTGCTCCAGGCCTCCGCTGCCTGGAGCGCGATTAATCTGATCAATAGCGTGACCATCCCCCTCAAGGAAGATGATCGGGTGATGGGATCGCTCAAGGGGAATTTCCTTATTTACGACCGCTCGAATATCGCCCTGTACAATCACCTGGGAGAAGAACTTTTCTCCAAAGTGATCAAGAACAACACCAAGCCGGTGATGTCATCGAACGGCAATTACCTGGGGCTGGTGACCTACGACGCCCGATTCCCCACGGATCTAAAGACGGAAAACCTGGAGATGTACGAACCGCAAGGGAAATTCCGATGGAAGCTGGATAGCCCGGCGGCCAATTCCTTTGTCATCGCCGACAATGGCGCTATCTTCGGGATCGAGGGGGTGGAGGGGATGTCATCGGCGCGTATTCACATGTTTGATCCCTACGGGATCCTCGTTGCCATTGTCCCGGTCACTAATTATCACAGCCTGCTGGTGGCGCCGTCGGGCAAGAAATTCATCATCGATAAGGCCCGCGACGGCCTTGAGGTGTATGATTCCCTGGGCAATCTGATCGGGACGGCGCCGGTATCCCGCACCCATGTATTTGATAAGGATGATCGCTATTTTGCGACCTTCTTCAACGGCGAATTCCACTTGTTTCAGGATCAGAAGGAGATCAGAACGATCAAATCCTCCGAGTTTGTTATTAACGACATGGTCATCAACGTGCAGGCCAATCTGGCGGTATTGATGGCCGCCAAGCGGCTGGAGGTTTTCGAACTGACCACGGGCAAGCTGCTCTGGGAATTCCGGCTCATGGAGGAGCGGAAATGGTTTACTTCGCTCGATCTGGATGACGCTGCGAGGTTTATCGCCTGCGGGATCGACATCAACCAGGGGACCCTGGTGACCAAGGAGAAGCGACACGTGGAAGGGTACCTCTACCTATTCACCTCCAATGGCAAGACCATGGCGCAGCGCCGGGAGGATTATGCTCTCTGGGGGGTTGGCCTGCCGCGCGGGGCGCTGTCTCCATCGGCCGGGGTGGTGACCTTGCTGACGCGGGAGAAATTGCAGCAGTTCTTTATCCGATAGATCGGCTCGAAGAAACCCCTTGCACAATTATGTACTTTGGTTGCCGCAAAGGCACGGGGTGGCGACGTCTTGGGATGGCCGGAAGGGGGGATCCGTCCGGATTGCGGCAAGGTTCTGGGGGGCAATATCTTGAGTTTTGCCATACCAGCCGCTATGGGAGAATGAAGTTTTTTTCATGGCACTTCCTTTGCTTAGTTTTCGGTCAGCACAATCAGGCTTTTAACCGGGGTGACCGAGCATGCTGGACAGGTTAACGATTGTCACAACTGATCAGATTCTTCCCTTTGAGACGGCTTCGGACGCGCGGGGGCTGAAACTGGCGCAGGAGATCGACAAGGAAGGGCGCCTGCGCAACCCGATCCTAGTACTGCCGCTCAACGACAAGTACCTGATGCTTGATGATGCCGCCATTCATGCGGCCCTGGTGCGGCTGAGGATCACCCATGTGCCGATACAGTTGGCCCGACCGGAGTTGCTGACTGTTCATCCCTGGCAACGGATCGTCGAGAACTGGCACCATAGTGATCTGGTCGCTTTCTGCCGCTTGTTTCCGAGGCAGATCAGGTTGCTGAAGAATCCGTCGAGTCCCTTATTCCCCAGACAGGCGGAGGTTCGCTTCCGTGACCAGACACGATACCGGCTGATCTTCCGGTCGGATTCATTTCTCGTCCGCGCCGATTTGTGCATCAAATTCGTTAACAGTTGCAGTCACGGCTCGGACGGATTTCGGGCCAAGCTGGGGCATGATGCGTCCAATCCGCTGGGGAGTTTTCCGCAAGCCTCGGCGGCCATTTATCCGCCGTTTTTTTCGATCGACGAGTTGGGGGTGTTAGCCCGGCGCGAGATACGGCTGCCCCAGGGGCTGGTCAGAGTCGATCAGCCGGGACGAGTATTGGGAATCGATTATTCTTTGGCGATCCTTAAAGAGCAAGCGCCAATTAAGGAAAAGGAATCATTCTTAAGGGAATTGATCCGGATGCGAATGTCGTCCGACCGGACGGCATATTACGACGGGTATGTCTTTATTCTCAATAGTTAGCCCCCTGTCTGTCCCCGTAGCAGCGAATTGGCTAGAAACGAAAAACCGGACTATGAAGTCCGGTCCGGCCTACGGTCCCATCCGCGCAGTTGAGCCATCAGCCGGCGTTCGGAATCTTCTTGGCTGCGGCCTTGGCGAGCCGCGATTTGAGGCGGGAGGCTTTATTCTTATGAATGAGGCCTTTCCCCTTGACCTTGTCGATCGTGGTATAGGCCGAGCTCAGATCGATAGCTTCACCGGCGGCGGCCTTGGTCCGTATGTCCTTCAGATTCCGGCGAAAGGCCGATTTCACCGCGGTGTTACGGGTCTTGGCGCGGGCAGCCTGTTTCAGCCGCTTGACGCATGATTTGTGGTGTGGCAAAAAAACTCCTTTCGTTTCCTCTATCAAAGAATGATAATATAACGCTTGAAACGACGCTGTCAATAGTATAAATGGCTTCAAAACCCGGCTTTACAGGCGCCTTTTCCCGCGTCGCCGCGGGGACACTCTTTTCCCGGATTCTCGGGCTGGTTCGCGAACAGGTATTCGCGCACCTGTTTGGAGCTTCGATGGCAGCCGACGCCTTCTTCGCCGCCTTCCGCATTCCCAACCTGCTGCGCGACCTTTTTGCGGAGGGGGCCTTATCATCGGCCTTTGTGCCGGTTTTCAAAGACACACTTCTTCGTGGCGGTAAGCAGGAGGCGTTCGAGCTGGCACAGGTCATCTTTACAGTGCTGACCGTCGTCCTTTCGGCCGTTATCATTGTCGGTACCCTGCTGTCCCCCTTTCTGGTGCGCGTGATCGCCTTTGGTTTCGCCGATACCCCAGGCAAGGCGGAACTGACGACCAGGTTGACCGTCATGATGTTTCCCTTCCTGCTGCTGGTGGCGGTTGCGGCCCTGGCGATGTCGATTCTTAATTCGTTTGACCGTTTTGGCGTTCCCGCCCTGGCGCCGGCGCTGTTCAATATGGGATCAATTGCCGCGGCTTACTTGATTTGTCCTTTCCTGAAGGAACCGATCGTCGGTATGGCCTGGGGCGTCTTGCTCGGAGGTCTGGGGCAATTCGCTATCCAGTTGCCGGGGTTGCATCGAATCGGCTTTCGGTTCCGTGTGCTCCTGAATTTCCGCCATGACGGTCTTAAGCGGGTGATGAAGCTGATGTTGCCGATGATCAGCGGCCTGGCGGCCGGTCGGGTAAATATTTTTGTCAATACCTTGTTGGCCTCGCTTCTGGCGGCCGGATCGGTGTCGTACCTGACCTATTCGTTCCGAATCATGCATTTGCCGTTGGGAATGATTGCGGTCGCGCTGGGAACGGTGGCCTTGCCCAAGGCCTCAGAGCAGGCGGCGGTCGGAGATTCGGTGGGCATCACGCGCACCTTCTACCGGGCGATCCATCTCTGCTTTTTCCTCGTCTTTCCGGTGGCGGCCTTCTTTATCGCCTGCGGCACCGATATCGTCGCCCTGCTTTTTCAACACGGCAAGTTCGGTCCGGAGGACACGGTCAATACCTACCGGGCGTTGAACTGGTACAGCCTCGGCTTGATCGGATTCGCCGGAGTGCGGGTGACGGCGCCGGTCTATTATGCCCTCAAGGACGCCGTGCGCCCGATGCGATATTCCATCGTATCGGTGATCGTCAATCTGGCTGGAAATCTGGTCTTCATACCCTTTTTTGATTTCGCCGGGCTGGCGGCGGCGACGGCGCTAGGCGGCATCATTAATTTTGCCCTGCTCCTGTATCATCTTCCTCTGTTGGTGAAGGAGATCAGACACCGCCAGGTGATGGGCATGTTTCTGCGCTCGGTGGCCTCCTCCACGGTGGTCGGCTTGGGCTTATATCTGCTTACTTCCAGCCGCTGGCTGATGGGTCTGGGGAACCATTTTTCGGGACGAATAGCACGTCTCGGCATTTTATTTGTGATTGGCGTCGGGGGGTATTTTGCGATATCTTATGTCGTGCGGAATATTCCGCCTTTGCGAAGCAGGAAGGAGTCCTCGTAATATAAGGGTTGCCGATGTTCGCGTTTCGGTATCCGGCGGTGGTAATCCTCTCGTTCGTCGTCGCCGGGACACTCGCGGGACGTCATGTCAGCCCCGGGCTGCCGTCGCTTCTGGCCATCTTGGCGTTGGCGGTCATGGCGACGATGTATGTCTTTCATCGATTGCCGCCGGGGTATTTCATGCTTCCCCTGGCCGCGGTGGCGCTGGCGGGGGCGTGGATGATTTCCGCCACGCGTTATCAGGTGCTTCGTCCCGATGATATTTCCCGATTCGTTCCGAGCGGCGAGAAATTGCGGCTTTTCGGCGAAGTTGTTCGATGGCCGGAGATAAGGCGGGGCAAGACGATTCTGGCCTGCCGAATCGACTCGGTCGTGATCGACCGGTCGATCGCTATGACCTCCGGGCTGATCGCCCTTTCCATACGGCGGGAGACGACTCAGTTTGCCTGGGGGGATCGGATCAGTTTTGTGGGACGGTTGTACCGGCCGCAGGCAGCCGCGTATCCGCAACGATTCGATTATGGCGAGTATCTCGCCGACAAAGGAATTCGGGGGTTGGCCTATGTCAATGATCCGATCCGGATCGATGTATCCGTGGCTGGGCACACTCTCTTTGGCGGGCTTATCAATCGCGTCCGGGAGTGGATTCTAGCCGGCTTTCGCGCCCATCTGTCGGAGGGGTCGGCGGCACTGGCGTCCGGATTCCTGATCGGTGATACGCACGACATTCCCGAAGGCGTTTATCAAGCCTTTCGTCGCACCGGGACACTGCATCTGCTGGCGGTCTCCGGCTCCAACGTGGCGATGGTATTAATCGTGGTCGTATGGCTCTTGCGATGGGCGCCCGTGGGCCGGATTGTGCGGCTGGGTTTGCTTATCAGCATCATCATCGTTTTTTCGCATCTGTCGTATAACCAGCCCTCGGTCATACGGGCCTCAATCATGGCCGCCCTCATGCTTATCGGGCGGGCGCTGTATCGACGGGCCGACTTGAACAACATCATCGCCACCGCGGCCGTGGTGCTGATTCTTTATGATCCCGGCAATCTATTTGACATCGGATTTCAGTTGTCATTCGTCGTAACCTGGGCGTTGGTGCTTTTCCTGCCGGAGTTCAACCGCTGGTTTGGCCGCCTCCGCCTTCCCCGGATGGTTACTTATGTCCTATTGGTGGCATCCTCTTCCATTGTGGCGGCGCTCGTCTCGGCGCCGATTACGCTTCATTATTTCGGCCGGATGTCGTTGGTCACAGTGGCTTCCAACCTGGTCGTCGTTCCTCTGGTGTCGGTGGCGGTGGTCGGGCTCGTGATTCTTATCGCGGCGCAGCTGATTGTGCCGGTGGCCGCTGTCTGGCTGGGGGCGGTTATCGACTGGATTTTGGGTCTGACCTATACCACCGTCGAATGGTTCAGCCGGGGGGAGGTCGAATTGAGGAACCTTTCCACCCTCTCTGGCTGGGGAGCCTTGGCGCTGCTGGTCGGGGTCGTCTGTCTTTTGGCGGCGTTGACGCGCCGCAGGATGCGCCCGGCGGCATTAATGGGGATATTGCTCTGTGCCGGCGCCTATGTGGTGACGGATTTATCAGCCGTAAAGAAAGTCCCAGATCTGGAAATAGTCAATGGGGGCGGCTGGCAGAGCGTCGTCATTAATCGAGGTGGTGGTCTGGCAGTATTTCATCCCGGCCGGGAACATGGCGATGCCTTTGCTTTGGAATTTTATCCCATGCTGCTTGCCCGCCGCGGTGGGCAGCCGCGGCAATTCCTCTTCCTGGAATCCCGCTATAGGGCGGAATTTCGTCTCGAACAGATGAGCCGAGAAAGGGAGGAGATTCCGTTTCAACCGGTCGAGGCCTCGGCCGAAATAAGTGGGCCATCGGTATGGATGAACAGCCGATCCTCGACCTTCGGGGCGACTGATTCGGACCTTGTCGTTACCTGTCATCCCGGTATGGTCATAGTACGGGCGTCCGATGGCCGGCGTTTCGTGATTGCCGATAGTCTCCGAACGGCGCTGAATCTTCTCCAGGCTGGCCGGGACAGTACCACCTGGTTCTTCCTGATGGCCAAAGATGATTCCGACTTGGTGGCCCTAGCTGGGGCGACTGGCGTAAAGCGGGCATGGGTGTTCCTCGAAGGACCGCGCATATCCTACAACGTCTTGCGTGACAGCGCATTAGAGTCATCATGGCGACGGATCGGAATCGACTTGATGGACTCTGGCACCAGCCGGAATATTGATATACTCCGCTCGGACTAAAATCCTGACTGTTATTTCGTTAACAAGTTAGCAGTAAAGATTTATTGGTCATAGCCCGATAACAAGAGAGAATCGGCATATAATAAGGGTGTCCTGGCGAGTGCTACGCTAACGCATTTAGGTATATGATGATATGGGTCTTACAGGTAATCTAAAAACCGTTTCCTTCCCCGATGTCCTGCAGCTGTTGTCAACCGGCAAGAAGACCGGGGTTCTGACGGTGGCCGACGGATCGCGCCGGAAGGAGATTGCCTTTAAAGAGGGCAATATAATCTACGCCTCGTCGATCAATTCGAACGAGGACTTGTTGGGAAACCTGCTGCTCCGGCGGGGCAAGATCAGCAAGAAGGATTTGGAGCGGGCCATTACTCTACAGAAGCAAACGGGGCGGGCGCTGGGAGCGACCCTCATCGACATGGAGTTATTCGACAAGGAAGAGGTTGGCGAGTGCCTGCGGATGCAGATTGAAGAAATCGTCTACAATCTTTTCAGTTGGATGGAGGGGGATTTCGCATTCGCCGAAGATTCCGGTCCCAGGAATGCGCCATATTTGGTCAATTTGGTGACGATGAATATCATCATGGAGGGGACCCGGCGGATAGATGAGTGGATGGAGATCCAGAAGGTTCTTCCTCCGAACGACGTGCTTTTGCGGGTCAAGCCGGCGCCGCGTCTTAATACTGACCAAGTCACTCTTTCGCTGGATGAATTTCGGATATTATCGATCATCAACGGTGAGCGGACGCTGCCCGATATAACCGTTGTTTCTCCGATCGGCGAGTTTCCCACCTGCCGGGCGCTGTACAAACTGATCGTCAGCGGTCTGGTTGAGGGAGCGGGCCGCGCCGCCAAGTCGGAGGGAGGGGGAGGATCCGCCGAGAATGAAGAAGAAATCATCCTGGGCGTCATCTTCCGGCTGTACAACGCCTGTTTTCTGAAAATTCGGCGCACCATCGAAAACTTGGTCGGTGTGACCAATCCGAACTACATCCGGTTCATCACCAGTTTTCGACGCGGCCTGCTGGTCTTTTTCCCGGGGTGTGACGTACAATCCGAATCCGGACCGTCGTTTGAAAAATTTATGGAAGAGGTGCACAAGATTCCGGAATCGGTGCGTATGCATCGGGTTCTGGCCATGCTGGAGGGGATGCTTCATGAGCAGCTGGAGTATGTGTTTGTGCAGTTGGGTGAGGGGCCGTTCCGCGCGGCTGTGAATCGGGTGAAGAAGGAAATTTCGGAGCCGTTGGCAGTGCAGCGGGATTTGGTCAAGAGATTCCGGCTGGATGATGACTTCTTTGATTCCATACGAAAGGCCGAAAGAACAGTAAAACTAATGACAGGTGCGACATGATGCGAAGATGGTTGCCTTTTCTGGTGATGGCGGTGGCGCTGTCCGATCGAGCCCTGGCCTCGCCAGGGGGCACAGGCGGCGGGATGGCCGTCATATTCAATCTCCTGGTTTTCCTCGGCGCCCTAGCCTGTTTGGTGATATCGCTCCGGGTCTTTATCCTGGTCAAGGGGGGGGCTTTGGCCCGTGGCTGGCAGATGCTGATCGTATCCTTCGTCACCCTGGCGGCGGGCCAGGTGTTTATTCTGGCGGAGAAGATCGGCCTGTTCGCGCTCGGCTTTGATATCCCCGGTCTCTTATACCTGGCCACGGTGGCGCTGTGGTTTGCCGGTCTGATGCAGACCCGCAAGGTGCTGGAATAGGGTATTTTTGATTGACTGACCTATGGTCATCGGTTATTATCGAAGGGCCGGTGTCGCCGGAAGGCACGGCCTCGTCATGGGTGGGTACAAGTCATGATCGATCAGTCCGATATAGATGACAGAATTGCGAAGTGTGGCAAAATCCTGGAAGATAATCCCGGATCCCAGGTCTTTGCCGCGTTGGCTGACGCGCATCGGAAAAAAGGGGAACTGGATAAGGCTTTCCGTATCTGCCAGAATGGTTTGAAAATACATCCCGGCTACGGCTCAGGGCATCTGGTTATGGCCAAGATCAACATGGATAAGGGGATGTACGACTGGGCGGAGGCCGAGATCGAGAAGGCAATCGGACTGGAGGGCGCCACCCGGACCACCGAATTGCTGCTGGCCGAGGTGCATATCTACAAGGGCGAATTCAATAAAGCCTGTCGTCTGCTGGAACGCCTGCAACGAACCGACCCCCAGAATCATCAGATTGCCAAATTGCTTGATATTGCCCGAAAAATTCCACTGGATGCCGATCATATCGGCATGCCGCGTCGCGTCGCGACGCCGACCGACCTGGCGGCCATTCCCCCGACGACGGCGAGGTCGGCCGAGCAAATGGTTGCGGCCGGCACGGCACCAGAGACGCCAGCCAAAGAGGAAGCGCTGCCGCCGCTGACTCAGACGCAAATTCTTAAAGCCGTGGCCACGGTTCCGGGCGTAGAAGGGGTGTTGCTTATCAACCCCGACGGTCTAGTGGCTGAGGCGGAATGGACTGCGCCGGGAGAAACCGACCTATTGGGGGCGCTGGTGGCCGAGACCGCCCGCCATTGCACGACGCAGATGAAGGAGAGCGGCTTCGGCGGCCTTCATTCGGTATTGATCGAGAGCACGTCGTCGCTGACCTATATGGTAAACGCCCGGGACATGCTCCTGGCGGTGATCTGTTCCCCCACCGTCAACCTGGGGTCGCTAAAATTGAAACTGGCCACCTTGCTGCCGCGTCTCTCCGGTTGATACCGCAAAGGGAAGGACATCATGGAAAAAAATACAAAACGGTTGATGGTTCTTTTCTCGCTGATATTGATCGTCGTCCCGATGGTCGTGTTTCCCAGCCGGATGGGGTTGCCACTGGGGGGCGGATCGGCCCTCAATATGCTGTACGAGACGCTGTTTTACGGTATTGTGCTGTTTCTCTTCCGGCGGGAGACGACGCTGCCGGCGTTGATCGCCGGCTCGGCGCTGACTCTGGTCTATCGGCTGGCCTTGGGGGCCGTGTTCGGGGTTATGATAATCATCATGTACGCACTGGACGCCTCCATCGCTTTCTCGTTGGGGATGAGCAAATATCTTCCGGCCGTATTGCTGCATGCGCTCTGCGCGCCGTTCCTGATGCGCCCGGTGTATTTCGGGTTGGTGGAAAGCATGACACATGATCAGGCCGAGCCTGAGTACCAGGTCAAGCCCCGGGCGACGATGAAAACCGAGGACCGGCCGGTGGCGCCGGCCTATCCGTCGCGTGGTTTCGAGACGGCCAGCCTTCCGGCCGCGCTACGATCGGACGGGAAGGCCCCCATGCCGCTTCCGGGCGGGGAGGGGAACCAGTTTGAAAGGGCGGTGGCATATTTGGCCGAACCGACGGCTGTCAAGATGGCTCTGGTGGTCAGCGACGAGGGTCTGACGCTGGCCCGCTTCAGCCGGAGCGATCTGGCCGGCGAAGTCTGGGCGCCGATGGCGATCCTGTTGGAGGACATCAACCGCAGGGTGCTGGTACGGGCCGGCTGGCCGGAGATTCCCGAACGCGTCGATATCAGCACGCGCAATCTGCGGGTCGTGCTGCGCCGGCTGGATCACGCCACGCTGATGGTGTTGACGGATCACACAATTGACGACACGATTCATATCCGCATAGCGCAGGCCGCGGACATGATCCGTAGATATATGAATGAACGGTACAGCCCGGCGTTGTTCGCCCGGGCGGAGGGACGATATGTATCAAATTCTTGAGAATCTGAACAAGACGAGTGGCATCTCTGGCAGCATGATCGTGGGAAAGGACGGCATCGTTATCGCGGCCGATCTCAATACCCAGGTGAATGAGGAAGCCATCGGCGCCTTGGCGGCGTCGATTACCTCCAACATTCAGAAGTCACTGCAGCGATTGGATTCCTCGCCGCTCATTCAGGTGAGCATCGAGGCCGATAACGCCAAGATGTTCTTCTGCGACGCCGGGATCGGCATTCTGGTGGTATTGGCCGAACCGGAGGTCAACATCGGCCTGGTGCGTCTGGAGATGAAGAACGCCATCGGCAAGCTAACCAAGCAAGAAGTAGCGTCTTGAGAGTCAGCGCATGGTAGCAATCAACTACGCCACCAGGGAAGTCAGCTGCAAGGTCGTCTATTACGGTCCGGGAATGTCGGGCAAGACGACCAACCTGCAGTACGTGCACAAGAAGGTGCCGTCCAACACCAAGGGAAAGTTGATTTCGCTGGCCACCGACGCCGACCGGACCTTGTACTTCGACTTCTTGCCGATCAATATCGGGACGATCAACGGCTTCGCGGCTAAGTTTCAGCTCTATACGGTTCCCGGTCAGGTTTATTATAACGCCACGCGCAAGCTGGTGCTGCGCGGCGTGGACGGCCTGGTTTTTGTGGCTGACTCTCAGCCGGACAAGATGGACGAAAACATCGAGTCGTTGAGCAACCTGAAGGAAAACCTGGCCGAATATGGGTATCGGCTGGATCAGATACCGGTCGTCATGCAGTACAACAAACAGGATCTTCCCGGTGTTCTGACCCCGGATCAACTGCGACCGACGCTCAACCCATATAATTGGCCCGAGTTTATCGCGTCGGCGACGGAGGGATTCGGCGTCTTTGACACGCTGAAATGTATGTTAAGGTTAGTGCTCGATAAAGCCAAAGGGGGTGGCTCGGCGCTCTCCGGCGAAGCGGCCACGGCGGCGGCTCCGGCGGCTTCGGAAACAGTCGCACAGCCGCAGCCGGTGCTGCAGCCGACTGGCGCGGCCGCGGCGTCGGGATGGTCGTCACAGGGTTCAGCCGGACTGCCTGAGGCGCGTTCCGTGGCTCCTTTTCCAGCCGAGCCGGTGCTCAGGACGGCACCTTTGGCCGCGTCTGCGTCGCCGTTACCGGCGGATCGCGAGGTTGCGTCTACTCGGGAATCGGCAGCAGGCTTCGGGCCGGCTGCCGTCCAGCCATATGAGCGCGTCTACCGGCCGTTTCCGGGAAATACTCTGGAAGACGAACGGCGGATGACCGTCGACCGCCGTTCCAATGGCGCGTACTCACGCGAACCGGCGTCGCGGCGGCCGGTGGATGATTTATCGCTGGAAACCGCGCCCCCGCCGGGGACATATGAACAACCGGATAAGCCCATTACCCCATCAGGCTCGCCTCGAATGGAACCGTCCTTGAAGAAGGCTGATCGCCCGCATCCCAAGAAGCGGTCATTCTGGAAACGCCTGTTTGGTTGGCACTAAATAGGAGGAACCTCCGTGAATGAAGATGCACTGATCATTTACGAAGAAGAGATCACGCGAATCGACTCCTTGTTGACCAAGCTGTTAAAGGGAGCGGAGGCCAAATGCGCTCTCCTTGTGGACAAGGATGGTCATCTGATCACCCGCCAGGGATTCACCCACTCTCTGGATACCACGGCGTTGGCGGCCCTTTTGGCCGGCTCGTTTGCCTCGACCAAGGAGATTGCCCGGCTGGTCGGTGAGACCGAATTCTCGGTGCTGTTCCATCAGGGCAAGAAGGACCACATTCATATGTCCCTTGTCGGCGAGCGGTCGATTCTGGCGGTTATCTTCGATGATCGAACCACTATTGGCATGGTTCGTCTCTATGCCAAGGAATCATCGGCCGAGCTGGCCAAGATATTCGCCGGCCTGACGGACCGACCACAGGATGACCGGTCGCGGGTGTCGGCTGAATTTGCAGCCTCGGCCGGCGACAAACTGGACGATATCTTTAAAGACTGAACGACAACCGGGTAAGTTCCATTCACCGCAGACGCGGTGCATGACCGCCGTAGGGGTATGTGAATGTCCGCTGAATTAGGCGCCATGCTGGTGAAAGCCGGCAAGATAACCCAGGACCAACTGGACCGGGCGCTGACCATCAAAGAGGAGCGGCGCGCCAAGTTTGACGAAGCCCTGATCGAGATCGGGGCGGTTTCGTCGGAGGAAGAGCTGGCCGATTTCATCGGCAAGCAGCTCAACATGGGGACGTTGCGCCTTGGCGACGTGGAGCTTAATCCCGAAATCGTCAAGCTCATCCCCCTGGACATTGCCCGCAAGTTCACCACCATAGCCGTTTCCAAGCTGGGCAAGACGCTTATCGTGGCTATTGCCGACCCCAATAACATTTATGTCCTGGACGCCATCAAGTTCATTACGGGATGCATGGTACAGCCGGTCATCTCCCCGGAAAAGGCGATTCAGCGGGCGATCGACACCTATTACCGAGACAAGAACGGCGTCAGCGAAATCCTCAAAGGATTCGAGGATGATGAGGAGTTGGAAATCGTCGCGGCCGACGAGCAGGGCCTCAACGACAGCGATCTGCAGACGGCCGTACAGGACAAGCCGCTGGTGCGGCTGGTCGACTCCTTGATCCGCGACGCGGTGCGGATGAATGCCTCCGATATTCACCTGGAGATGTATGAAAAGCGGATTCGCGTTCGCTATCGCGTCGACGGCAACCTGCGGGAAATGGCGCCCCTGCCGTTCAAGTACCGGGCCGCGATTATCTCCCGCGTTAAGATCATGGCTGATCTCGATATCTCCGAGCGGCGTTTGCCCCAGGACGGACGCATCAAGGTCAAGCTTGACAACCGCACGGTTGACCTGCGGGTGTCGGTCCTGCCGACGATTTTCGGCGAAAAAGTGGTGATGCGAATCTTGGACCCGCATGCATTGATGGTCGACATGACCAAATTGGGGTTCACGACCCAGGGTTTGGATCGTTTTCAGCGGGCCATTAAGCTGCCCTTTGGGATCGTATTGGTCACCGGGCCGACCGGGTCGGGCAAGACGACGACGCTTTACTCGGCGCTCAAACAGATCAACACCGAAGAGATCAACATCATGACCGCCGAGGATCCGGTCGAGTTCAACTTCGACGGCATCAACCAGGTGGCGGTGCGATCGGAGATCGGCCTCACCTTCGCCTCGGCCCTGAGATCGTTCTTGCGGCAGGATCCGGACGTCATCATGGTTGGCGAGATCCGCGACAGCGATACGGCCGAAATCGCCATTCGGGCCGCATTGACCGGCCACCTGGTCTTTTCGACCCTGCATACCAACGATGCGCCGTCGTCGATCCCGCGGCTGATCGACATGGGCGTGCCGAACTACCTGGTGGCCTCGGCCACGCGGCTGATCATGGCCCAGCGGATGACCAAAAAACTATGTCCCAACTGTAAGCGGCCATCCCAATTGACCGAAGCCGACGTCCGCCGCCTGGCGGTTCCCGAGGAGTTCATCAAGACCAGAGACGTATATGAGGCCCCGGGATGCACCGAATGTAACGGCACCGGGCAGTCGGGGCGGACCGGTATTTACGAAGTCATGCCGATTACCCCGGCTATCGAGCAATTGATTCTGGAGCGGGCCTCGGACACCCAGATTCGACAGAAGGCGATTGAAGAGGGCATGTTGACCCTGCGGATGGCGGCCGTGGACAAGATGATGAGCGGCATGATCGGGATGCGGGAAGTGATAGCCGTCACGGGATAGCCGCATCGGTTTCATATAATTATTCCTATCTACATGTGCGACAATGCCTCCGCGGCCCGGCGATCTGCAATATCTCCTTTGAGTTCATACAGATATATGCCGGCGGGGAAACGCCATTCGGCTTAAGAAATGGGTCAATCGTACCGATAAAATAACAGACAAGGATTGGTCGCCGACCGACCACGACATCTAAGGATCTGAGGGAGAAAAGATGATAACCCTGCGCGAGCTTTTGGAAGAAGTTGTTAAGCGCGGTGCCTCCGATTTGCATCTGACGGTGGGCACGCCGCCGCAGATGCGAGTAGACGGCAATTTGGTACGGACGCAGCATGAGGTGCTCACGGCGGAGATGACGCTGAAGCTGGCCTACAGCATCATGAATGAGAAACAACGCAAGAAATTCGAGGAGAAGAACGAACTCGATCTTTCGTTTGGAATCGAGCAACTTAGTCGATTCCGTTGCAACGTCTTCATGCAGCGCGGCAACATCGCCGTGGCCATTCGCCAGATCCCGTACAAGATCCGGACCTTTGAGGAACTCGGTTTGCCCAAAGTGGTGGCGGAGATGGCCAATTTGTCGCGCGGCCTGATTCTAGTCACGGGGCCGACCGGTTCGGGCAAATCCACCACGCTGGCTTCGATCATCGATAAGATTAACCGGGAGCGTCACGCTCATATCCTGACGGTCGAAGATCCGATAGAGTATCTCCATCGTCACAACAGCTGCCTGGTGAATCAGCGCGAGGTGGCCTCGGACACACAGTCGTTCGCGTCGGCACTCAAGTACGCGTTGCGCGAGGATCCGGACGTGGTGCTGATCGGCGAGATGCGTGATCTGGAGACGATCGATGCGGCCCTGAATATCTCCGAAACGGGACATTTGGCGCTGGCCACGCTGCATACCAACTCTGCCCCGGAGACGATCAACCGTATCATCGACGTATTTCCGACCAACCAGCAGGAGCAAATCCGCGTCACCCTGTCGTTCACACTCCAGGCGGTGATCGCCCAGCAGTTGATTCCGAAAATGGGCGGGGGACGGGCGCTGGCATTGGAGATCATGATTTGCACGCCGGCCATCCGTGCCATTATCCGCGATGACAAGATTCACCAGATCTACAGCATGATACAGTCGGGTCAGAAATTCGGCATGCGTACCATGAACATGTCGCTGGCGGAGCTGTATCGATCGGGAAGAGTGACGCTCAACGAGATTATGAGTTATACCCCCAATCCGCAGGAGTTGAGCGAAATGGTGTCCAAGCAACCCTCACCGGCGTTCGTCTAAGGAGTATCTGAAATGCCGAATTTTGAATATAAGGGCAAGACCATGGGCGGGGCTCCGGTTGCCGGCGTGGTCAGCGCCAAGAGCCGGCAGGACCTGGAGCGGATTCTGCGGCAGAATCGGATCCTGGTGACCAGCGTGCGGAAGAAGCCGACGCAGATCGCCATCAAGATCGGAACCGGGGTCAAGCGCCAAGATATTTCCCGGTTTACGCGCCAATTCGCGACCATGATCGGTTCCGGTCTGCCGATGATTCAATGCCTGGAAATTCTGGCGGCGCAAGTCGAGTCCAATGAACTGCGCAAGGTGATCAACCAGATCAAGGACAGCGTGCAGGGCGGATCGACCCTGGCCGACGCCTTGGCCCGTCATCCCAAGATATTCGACCAACTCTACACCAACATGGTCGAGGCCGGCGAGGTGGGTGGGGCGCTCGATGTTATCTTGAATCGTCTGGCCGTCTACCGGGAAAAGGCCGACGGCCTGATTCGCAAGGTCAAAGGTGCACTGATGTACCCGATCGTGATCAGCGTCGTGGCCACCGGCGTGACGATCGCCATGCTGACTTTTATCGTGCCGGTATTCGCCAAGATGTTTGCCGGCCTGGGCTCGGAACTGCCGACCCCAACGCTGGTGGTCCTGGCTATTTCGAATTTCCTGAAGGCCAATTTTGTCTATTTCATCGTGGGGCTGGTGGCTTTGCTGATCGGGTATCGGTTCTACGTCAAGACGCCCGGAGGACGCCTCGCGGCCGATCGGGTCTATATCAATTTTCCGCTGCTGGGAACGCTGATTCGCAAGTCGGCCATCTCCCGTTTTTCGCGCACTCTGGGAACGCTGCTGTCATCGGGCGTGTCCATTTTGGATGCGCTGGAAATCACGGCCAAGACGGCCGGCAATCGGGTCGTCCATGATGCCATCAAGAAATCGATCATCTCGATTGCGGAAGGTGACACCATCACCAATCCGCTCAAGGAATCCGGCGTCTTCCCGCCTATGGTCACGCAGATGATTGCCGTGGGTGAAAAGACCGGCGGGTTGGACGAAATGCTGAATAAGATCGCCGATTTTTATGACGAGGAGGTTGACGCCGCCGTATCGGCCCTGACGTCGATCATTGAACCGGTTGTCATCGTCGTCATGGGTGCGGTGATCGGCGGCATGCTGATCGCCATGTACTTGCCGATGTTCGATATTATCGGCAAGATCGGTTAAGCCTATCCTGGGGCGGGTCGACGACCCGCCCCTTTCGGTATGCCCTCTACTTCCGCACATATGGGCCTTCGCAACGGCTGGTTGGTGGCGCTTCGCCTGGTGACGTTTTCGCTTATCTGCGGCATCATTATCCTCTGGATGGGTTACCCCTCCTACCTTCATGGCCCACTCCTGTCATATTGCATCGTGACCTTGGCGACGTTCGTGACGCTGCTGCTGGCGAAACGTTACTCGCTTGCCTTCCTATTGCGTTTTCTGTTGGCGCTCCACTTTGTGGCTGAGATTGCCTGCGAGGCGGAGATCGTCTTCACGACCGGCAACCTGTACAGCCCGTTTGCGGCCCTTTTCCTGCTGACGATCGTATCGGCGGCGCTGATCTACCGGCTGGTGGGAACGCTAATCATGGCCTCGCTGGTCAGCTTGGCCTATGTCGCGGTCACCTGGCTTAACGCGGCCTTGTCCAACTTGGGCAATCAGGCTCCATCGGCCGGCGGCGGCGGAATTTTTTCGGCCGATGACATTTTGTTCTATTCGACCTTTCTGCATATCCTGATTTTCTACCTGGTGGCGTTTATCGCCGGTTATTTGGCGGAGAGGCTGCAGACCAAGGACCGGGAGCTTCTTTCGGCCTCGGTCGAACTGCGTCAAGCGCGTCTGGCGACCGGGGATATCCTGCGGCACCTCAATTCCGGCCTGCTGACTATGGACAACCAGGGTGAGATCGTCGTTTTCAATCGGGCGGCAGAGACTATTCTGGGTCTGCCGGCCGGGCAAGCATCGGGGCGGACCTGCCACGAAGTGTTCGTGGGACGTCTGGCAGCGCTGGGAGGGCACTT
Source organism: uncultured Ignavibacteriales bacterium (assembly GCA_964585635.1). GTDB lineage: Bacteria > Zixibacteria > MSB-5A5 > GN15 > JAAZOE01 > CAZPEV01. The sequence goes on along the minus strand of CAZPEV010000017.1, from coordinate 11,146 downwards.
GGAGGCGGCCCTCCGCGACCAGCCGCGGGGGACTCGCGCCGAGATCGAGATCACCACCGCCGACGGGCGTCCGGTGCCGATCGGCATCTCAGTGTCGATTCTGCATGACGAGCAGTACCGCCTGCGCGGGATCATCGTTATCTTTCAAGATATTACGCAAGCGAAGATATTGGAGGAACGAGTCCGGCAGGCTGACCGAATGGCGGCCGTAGGGGAACTGTCGGCCTGCATGGCCCACGAGATTCGCAATCCGCTAGCGGCCATCTCCGGGTCGGTTGAAGTGCTGAAGACCGATCTTCGTCTGGAGGGAGACAACGACCGCCTGATGGCACTCATTGTTACCGAGACGTCCCGACTCAACAAGCTTCTGTCCGACTTTCTTTCCTACACCCGTATCGGCCGCCTGCGCTTCCAAAAGGTCGAGCTGAATCAAGTCATTTCCGACATCATCGAAATGGTACGCTGCCATCCGGCCTTCAGCCGCAACGTCCGGATTGAGCTTCGTTCATTGATGCATGTAACCTATGTCAGCGGCGACGAGGGCCAATTGAAGCAGATCTTACTCAACGTGGTCGTCAACGCCTGCGAGGCGCTGGGTGACCGGGGAGGAAGCATAATCATCGAAGTATCCCATGTCCCGGATCCCGATCGTGACGCCCAGACCTGCGTGGCGGTCCGTGACGACGGCCCGGGAATCGCCGCCGAACATATCGACAAAATCTTCCTGCCGTTCTTTTCCACTAAGCCCAAGGGAACGGGGCTGGGGCTGGCCTTAGTGGCTCGCTTGGTGGAAGCCCACGGCGGCCGGATTGAAGTCTCCTCGCACCTGGGTCGGGGAACGGAATTTCGCCTCTATTTCCGGGGGATCGGCGAGGAATCGCCGGTCGCCATTCCCGCTCGCCCGGTTTCCTTTTCGTGAGCATATCGCGACCGGTTATCAGCGCAAAGCGACCTACAGTGCAAGGCTTTCCGGCTCCTCGGTGTGAATTCCACCAGACCCAAGAGAGCCTGGGTACCGAATGGCGACCATCCCGGAGTATGGCGGCAAGGTCTCGAATCCCTCCCCTGACAGGGGCAAAGACATACTAATCAAATTAGACATTATTACTATACCGGCCAGAGGGTGTTCAATTTTTGGCTTTGCATAGGCTCGGAAAAGGTTTGACAAACGGGTCCGAGCGGGTTATCATTGACAGTCATATATCTGAGACTTCGACCGTAATGGAGGGTATTCGCGAGATGGCACTGACGACCGACAAGATACGGAATTTCGGACTGATCGGACAGCGAGGCGCGGGAAAGACTACGCTGGCTGAGGCGATGGCCTATTCTGCCGGCGTAACCAACCGATTGGGAAGCGTGGTTGATGGCACCACCATTTCGGATTACACCGATGAGGAAAAGTCGCATCAAACCTCACTGAACCTTTCGCTTATGGCCCTTCCCTGGAAAGGGCACAAGATCAATCTCATTGATATGCCGGGACATATGGATTTTGTCGGGGACGTTCTGGCCGGCATGGCCGTGGCTGATACCGTCGGTGTCGTGATCAACGCCGGCAGCGGCGTCGAGGTGGGGACGGTTCAGCATTTCCACTATGTCGATCGATACAGCAAACCGGCCGTCTTCGTGGTCAACCGACTGGACAAGGAAAACACCGATTTCGCCAGGAACGTAGCTGCCCTTCAGGAATCGTTTGGGCTCAAGGTGATACCGGTCAATCTGCCGATCGGCAGGGCTGAAAAATTTTCCGGTGTGATCGACCTCATCCGGATGAAAGCTGTGACCTTTGACGATAAAGGGAAGCAAACCGTGGCCGACATCCCGGACAATTTGAAAGGGGAGGCCGAGTCGGCCCGGGAAAAGTTGATGGAAGCGGTGGCGGAGTCGAATGATGCGCTGCTTGAGAAATTCTTTGCCGAAGGGACGTTATCGGAAGACGAAATGCTGGTCGGCCTAAGGCATGGCATCGCGTCAGCCCTGGTCTATCCGGTGCTGGCGGCGGCCGCCACCTCCAATATCGCGGCCTCGATGCTCCTCGATTTTATCGTTAACTACCTCCCGTCCCCGGCGGAGGCCGCCCCGATCAAGGCGAAACCGGCCGGCGGCAATACTGTATTGGCCCTTTCCTGTTCGGCGGATGACCCGGTGTCGGCCTATGTATTCAAGACCATTTCGGAGCAGCATGTGGGCGATCTCAGCCTGGTTAAGGTCTACAGCGGCAAGATCAGTTCCGGCGTCGAAGTGACCAACGTGCAGAAAGGATCGGAGCGAATCGGCCAGATTTATGAGATCATGGGCAAGGACCGGAAAGAGGTCGACGGTGCCAACGCCGGCGATATCGTCGCCCTGGTCAAACTCAGAGACACTCATTCCGGCAATTCTCTTTGTCACAAGAGCCGCCAACTGGAGTTTCCTCTCCCGGAGTACCCTGAGCCGGTGATGGATATGGCCATTCGTCCCAAATCGAAGGGGGACGAAGAGAAAATGAGCATGTCGCTCACCAAGCTCAATCAAGTCGATCCGACTTTTAAGGTTGTTCAAGATCCGGCCTTGCGGCAGACCCTGCTCTTTGGCCAGGGTCCGACACAGGTGGAACTACTGGTCGAAAAACTGAAGAATCGTTTTGGAGTCGACGTCGACTTAGACCGGCCGCGCGTTCCATACCGTGAAACGATCAAGGCTAAGGTCGAGGTGCAGGGGAAATACAAGAAGCAATCCGGCGGTCGCGGGCAGTATGGCGATTGCTGGCTTCGACTGGAGCCACTCCCTCGAGGATCCGGATTCGAATTCGCCGATGAAATCAAGGGGGGAGTGATTCCGGGCAAGTTCGTCCCCTCCGTTGAAAAGGGGATCGTCGAGGCGCTGGTTGAAGGGGGACTGTGCGGGGCTCAGGTTGTCGATCTCAAAGTAGCGGTTTACTTTGGATCGTACCACACGGTCGATTCCTCCGATATGGCCTTCAAAGTGGCGGCTTCCCTCGGCTTTAAAGAAGGGTATGCCAAAGCCAAGGCGATTATTCTGGAGCCGATCTATAACATCGCCGTTCTGGTGCCCGATGAGTTCACCGGTGACGTCATGGGAGACATATCCTCTCGTCGGGGCAAGATTATCGGCATGGACCCGGTGGGAAAGATGCAGCGGATTCGCGCCAGCGTCCCGCAAGGGGAGCTGTACAAGTATTCGGTCGACCTGCGGTCGCTGACCCAGGGTCAAGGTGTATACACTCGGGAGTTCTCGCACTACGAGGAGGTTCCGGGAGACGTTTCGATCAAACTTCAAGAGGAATATAAAGCTTCGCGACAGGAGGCTTCCTGAAAGCCAGACCGTTTTCCTCCGCAATTCCCGTAAGGGGTGGTCGCAACGCGGCGGCGGGTTATTTCTGTTGACAAACGAGGTTTTGGCCTGCTAATTGGGACAAATATGGCGGGCCGGATATCGGCCCCGAATGATAGGGCGATGAGAAAGACAAAGATAGGACAATGATTATGAGACGTGTCATTCAGGTTGCTGCCGTCGGTTTGATTTGTTGTTTTTCCTCGCTGGCCTACGCCCAGTACGAGGCAGAGCCATTCATTGAAGGATTCATCGGGGGAAACTTCACCCTTCCGACCGGAACCATAAAGAATGATCTCATCCCGAAAGATTTGAACGCGACCACCGGCGTTGGTCTCGACTTGGGAACCGGGTATTTCTTCACGCCGCAGATTGTGGGCGGCATCTTCTTCAATACCCTCAGCATGGGCACTAATGGGGAGGACCTGCGTCACCGCGTGTTTGAATTGGGCGCCTACGGCAAGTATTTTCTGTCTGATATAAGTGGCGGGGCGGTCTCACCCTATGGCAAGCTCTTGGCCGGGTTGAGTTTCAGCAAGCTGGCGACCAAAGTCATTGATCACGACACGCCCGTCCTTCGGGAACTGTCATATAGTCCGACCCTAGGAGTCGAGGGCGCCGTGGGAATTCATTACCGGACCAACAGCGCCGGCGGATTGTATGCCGAAGTCGGTTATCATTTCGATTTCATGGATGGTGTGAAGGGCACGTTTCAGGGCATCGATTATACCTGGAAGGCCAGCAACAAGTATATCATCCTGAAGGCAGGGGTACAGTTTAATATTGGACGCAAGGGATAGAGCCAAGAGCGACCGATAAAAGCCTTTCCTCACGACCGGGGAAAGGTTTTTTTTTAGGAGCGGTTGATCCCGATAGCTGGCATGGCAAAGATATTTATCGTCGACGACGAGGCGACCCAGCGGGAAATGCTGGCCGGATTTCTGAAGAAACAAGGGTATACGACCGCCACGGCGTCGGGCGGATCCGATGCCCTGGCCCACTACGGCTCGTTCTTTGCCCCGCTGGCGATCATCGATCTGAAGATGCCCGATATGAACGGGTTGGATCTCCTGGTGAAATTGCGTGAGATTAATCCTTTTATTCAGGTCATCGTGCTGACCGCCTTTGGCACCGTCGAGACGGCGGTCGAGGCGATGCGGCGGGGAGCTTACGGGTACTTGACCAAGCCAGTCAACCTCGATGAGCTGCTAGTCAACTTGAAGAAGGCTTCCGAGCAGAATCGACTGGTGACGGAAAACGATCTCCTTCGCCGCACGGTTGCTGATCTGGCCGAGATGCCGGAATTGATCGGGGAGTCGGAGGCGATGGCTCAGCTACGCTCCCTGGTGGCTCGCGTCGGGCCGACGGACGCTTCTGTACTGCTGACCGGTCCTTCCGGTTCCGGGAAGGGATTAGTGGCCCATCTTATCCATCAGCTTTCACCGCGCCGAGCGGGGCGCTTCGTTCCCCTTAACTGTGCTTCTTTTCCCGATACGCTGTTGGAATCGGAGCTTTTCGGCCATGAAAGGGGAGCCTTTACCGGCGCCGATAGAAAACGGGCTGGACGGTTTGAGTTAGCCGACGGCGGAACCATTTTTCTGGATGAAATCGGCGATATGGCGCCGATCATGCAGGCCAAGTTGCTTCGAGTGCTGGAGGATGGCACCTTTGAGCCGCTGGGGTCGGAACGATCGACGAGGGTCGACGTCCGGTTGCTTTCGGCCACAAACCGAAACATCAAGCAACTGATTGCGGATGGGAAATTCCGAGAGGACTTATTCTTTCGGATCAGCACGGTGAATATCGAGTTGCCGCCCCTGTCGGCCAGAAGCGGCGACGTTCTGCTGCTGGCCGACCACTTTCTGAAACGCGCCGCGCGCAAGATGAACAAATCGATCGCCGGTCTAACCGAGGGGGCGGCAGCGAAAATGGCCGTCTATCAATGGCCGGGCAATGTGCGCGAATTGCAGAATGTAATCGAGCGAGCCGTGGTTTTGTCATCCGATGCGGTCATAGGCCCCGATGATCTTCCCGGTCTGGTCGGCGGCGCGGCGCCACCGGCATCTTGGGAGAAGGTCCCCCTGGCGGAGGTGGAGCGGCGTCATATTACAGCCGTCCTGAGAGCCGAAAACGGCAATATGCAAAAGACCTCCGAGATTCTCGGCATACATCGTAACACCTTGCGCCAGAAGATAAAAGAGTACAATATTAAACTTGAATATTAAGTACGGTCCCGCCGGAACAGGCCGTGATAACGCCGGAGTCCTCCATATTCGATTGATGATTGTGTCTGGACGAAATAAGAGTTAAGTTCCCGCGCAGAAATGGCGATTTTCTAATAGATACCTGAGCCGAACTATGCCAGCCATGGATGAAATAAAATTATCATTGTCCCAAGCCGGACCGACCGGGGAACTGTCGATCATCCGGGTCGACGGCGTGGTTGATACCATCACCGCCTCCCAGTTGGAAGGGGTGATCGAAACCTTGATCGCCCAGGAACGCTACAAAATTGTCGTCGACCTCGGTGGCGTGGAATATATCTCCTCGGCCGGCTGGGGAATATTCATTTCCCGGATTCAAGAGATACGGGATCACCAGGGGGACCTCAAACTGGTCAACATGATTCCCAACGTTTATGAAATCTATGAACTCTTGGAATTCGAAAATGTCATTCCCGCATTTGAGTCGCTGGAGCAGGGCAAACGAGCGTTCAATCTGCCATCTGCCGGCGACGGCAACAGCGACCGGATCTGGCGGGCGGAAGACAAGATCGTCCCGGAACAAGGAATGGCCCTTCAGGCCGCCATGGCACCCGGTTCCAAGGGGTCGTCTTCGGAGAGATCGCCATTGGCCTCTGTCCGGCGCCCATCACCATCCGCGGCGTCATCCGACACCATTATTTTGCAGTTGATCGCCGAAGACCCCTTTAGTTCGATCGCCGAGCTTTCGCAGCAAACGCGGCAGGTTGCGCCGCAGTTATCCCTGGGCTGGTGGCAAATATTCGGCATCCTCCGGCGCCACAAGCTGCTTTCGCGACGGGCGCGCTTCCGCCATGCCCGGCGCCAGGCCCGCCAGCGATAATAGTACTCCCTGAAAGCACACCCCGTCCTGATTCCCTGTACGCCTTTTTCGAATTGCCTATGCCGCCGGGCATAAAAACGATGGATACCTCCCCTTCATAATTCGTCCTGAGGGTGATGGAGTGGCGATCAAGTGGAGGGGACGCGGTGCCGTGGAATTCGCCGCTTGACTTTAGCCTGTTTCGAAGTACTTTGAACATAGAAGCGGCCACGCGGACAAGTGAAGTGGAACTATGACGCCCATACATTACGCGATCCGACACGCCCTGGTTTATCCGTCAATTGCCGCCTGGTTGTTCTTGTCCTCGGCCGTCTTGTCCGATAACGTCCCTACCGCCCCCCAGCCGGGGCGCCTGGTGCTGCTGGCCAATCCGGGATATGTCCCCACGGTCACCTCGCTGTTCTCCGATATTTCCTTTGCGGCCGTCAAGAGCTTTCAGAGCTGGACGGTGCGGCCGCTGATGGGATTGTCAGGATATAAAGGACAATCCTCCAGGACCTCGGGAGACAATCTGGCTCAGCGCCTGTTTGTCCTGACCTTTCCCGACACCATCGATGTGAGGGAGGTGCTGGGACGTTTGCAGGGCAGTCCCGGAATCCAATTGGCCGAACCGGACTATCGCCTGCAGATCTTCTCCTGGCCGACCGATTCCCTCTTCGTCCAGCAATGGTATTTTCGCAACACCGGACAGCCATACTATGCCATCAAGCGCGTATCGGGCTCTCACAATGACACGTTATACTTGAACACCGGGATGCCCGGGGAAGACGTCAACCTGGGGCCGATATATGACCATCCCCCGGCCGACAGCGTTGAAGTTCTGGTGGCAATCATCGATACCGGCGTTGATGAATTTCATCCTGACCTGGCGGCTAATATTTATCACAATCCGGGCGAGATTCCCGGCAACGGCCAAGATGATGATCACAATGGGCTGATCGATGATGACCGTGGCTGGGACTTTTCAGGGGACACGCTCGACGTGCTGAATTATCAGGGGGATAACGATCCTGCCGACTATATGGGGCACGGCACCCATTTGGCCGGACTGGTCGGAGCGGTTCACAACCAAATCGGCATCGCCGGGTACCCGGGGAAAATCAAGATACTGCCGATCAAGATCTTTCCGCTGGGCTTTGGGTCGCTGGCGGCGGCCGGCATCATCTATGCGGCCGATATGGGAGCCCGGGTCATCAATATGAGTTGGGGCTATCCCTTCGAGTCGAATATTCTGCGCCAGGCGCTTCGCTATGCCGAGGCAAAAGGATGCCTGCTGGTGGCGGCGGCCGGGAATTTCGGCGACAGCCGGCGCGTCTATCCCGCTGCTTACCCCGAAGCGTTTACGGTGGGCGGGACCGATTCCGACGGGCATCTGACCTATTTTTCTTCCTTCGGGCCATTCGTCGATATCGTGGCTCCGGCCCGTGACATTCTTTCGCTACGGGCGGCCGGCACTGACCTGTACGCTCCCGATGAAACCGGCCTGCGCATCATCGACAGTCTGTATATCCTGGCCGACGGTACCTCAATGGCGGCACCCTTAGTGGCCGGGGCGGCGGCCATGCTCTGGTCGTTCTATCCCGATCTCGGTCTTGATCGGATGCAGCAGCTGCTGTGCCAATCGGCGGACGATTTGGTCGATCCGTTCGACGACGGCAGTTATCTTCCCGGATATGACACCCTATCAGGTTGGGGGCGGCTGAACGCCGGGCGGGCCTTCGACATGGTTGGCGAACCATCCGCCTACATTAGGTATCCCCAGGCCAATCAGGTGGTCGGCGGTCAGGTTGTCATCAGCGTCGGCACGACGGGCGGCTTTGATGGGCCCGCAGACCTGGAATTGGGCGAAGGCAAAAATCCGGAAGCTTGGACCCTACTTTATCATACTGAGACGGCCGGCGCAAGCGATACATTATTCCTCTGGGATTCCGGCCTGCGCAGCGGGTACTATTCGCTCCGCCTGACCACACCATATGGCGGCGACCGGGTCGATTTTCGTTTGGTTAACGGCCGGCAGGTTGCGATTCAATCCCCACTTGACTCAGAGGAAATCAAGTATCTGGTTCCCATCAAGGCGAGCGTCTACGGTCCCGGGTACGACTCGGTGGCCATTTCCTACCAAGCCGAGCAGGATTCGGTATTGCATATGGTGTGCAGCCGGACCGGCTTATATTTCTCCGAGACAATCTATGAGTGGCCGGTGCTGAATCTTGCGGGTGGCCGATATCTATTGACAATGGCGGCCTTCTTCGGTGACACCTGCCTGGCGGACTCGATATCGGTGACTGTGCAATCGCTTATGCGTCCAGGATTTCCCCAGCATATGCCGACGTATGTCGCCTTTTCACCGGGAGTAGCGGATATCGATGGTGATGAGCGGCAGGAAATCGTCGTGGGCTGCATGAAGGGCGTCTACGCCTTTAAAGATGATGGCACGTTGCTACCGGGCTTCCCAGTCGCGTCTGACCGGGATATGCGTTCGCTTCCGGCGTTCGACGATATCGACGGCGACGGATTGCTTGATATTGTGATGAGCGGCAATGATCTGCTCGGATGCTACAATTACCTCGGACAGACGCTGCCGGGTTGGCCAAAAGACGCCTCCACCGGGCAAGCCTTCTATTCCTATCCGATAGCGACCTTGACGCAGTTGTTTGACCGGCGAGATTCGGTTATCATATATATGTCCAAGTTTGGCGAGGTGCGCGCCTACCGCTACAATGGGGATTCCTATTTCTACTCATTGGGGGGACTGTTCACGGCGTTGGATCCCAACATCTTCGATACTGCCCAGTTCGTGGGTCTTTCAGTGCCGTTTGTGACGGCGGCCGATCTGGATCGTAATGGATCCAACGAGGTAGTTGCCGTCTACAGCACGGCCGAGGAATCATCAGGCATCTATATCTGGAACAGCCGCAATGGGCTGGCGCCCTTTGGCTGGAGTACGCCATTGGCCCGCAAGATCGGGCTATCATACGGCGGTTCCCTGGCCGACCTCGACGAGGACGGCAACCTGGATATTGTCATGGCCGGGTTGGATACCAATCGCACGATCGGCATCTGGGCGACGCGAAACGGCCGCGAGAATCTGCCGGGGTGGCCGGTGCAACTGGAGGGTTTGTCGGATTGGCAGGGAACAGCGCCGGTGTGCGTCGATATTGACAATGACGGATTCAAGGAAGTGGTCGTGGCCTTTTACAACTTCGATATCGGCCGCGTCTACGCCTTTAACCGCGACGGCACCCCCTATGGGGCAAATCCCGGCAACCCGTCGGGCGCCCTGCTAAACGTATCCACGACGCTGTCCAATTTGATCGTTGCCGATATCGACGGCAACGGCCTGCCGAATCTGATCAGCCGGGGCGGGTATGTTTTCCCCGGCTCGGGATATGAACGGATATATGCCTGGGAGCCGAACGGTGAAATCACTCCGGGATTCCCGATTATCACTCCAACCCCACCCTCAGAGGTGGTATCCAGCCTGTTCACCCCGATCGTGACCGATCTTGAAAATGATGGGCGAGTGGAATTGATCTCGTGCGGGGACGCCGGCGATCTATTTGTCTGGAATATGGACGCTCTGTATAATCCCGACCTTATGATGTGGCCGAAATATAATGGCGACGGCAAGAACAGCGGCATCAACCATCATCTGGGGATGCCGACGGATGTTCCCAGCGAAGTGTCCCCGATTGCCGGCCGCTTTGCCATCGCCGATATCTCGCCCAATCCCTTCAACCCAGCGGCGCGAGTGACCTTTACGCTGGATCGAACGGAGGAGATACGGCTTGATGTATACAATATCTTGGGTCAGCGGGTGACGACGCTGGCATCCGGCCGGTATTCGAGCGGGCAGCACAGTGTCGTTTGGGAAGGGACCGACCCTTCTGGACGGACCGTGGCTTCCGGTGTTTATATCGCCCGCCTAGTCGGTCGAGATCGGCAGACATCCCGAAAGATGGTCTTGATTCGATGAAGTCGGTGATTATTGCCGCCATCCTTGGGGCGGCCCTGATGACGGCGGCGACTGCCGATGATTTCGGGTACCAGGGATCATTTCTGTGGAACAATATACGGGAGATCGTGCAATCGGGCAGCTTCCTGTTGTGCGCTTTCCATGACGGCATCGGGGTAATCAATCTCGATCTTGATTTTCACAAGAAGAAGCTATTCTCCAAGCTGGAGCTGCCTGATCCCCCCCTTCGCCTGCATTTGTTCGGAACATTGCTGGTGGCGGAAACCGAAGCGGGCGACATTTGCCTGGTCGATGTCAGCGATATGACCGATATGCGATTTCTGGGGTCATTTTCTCCGAACGAGGAATTGTTCGATCTGGCCGTCATTGGCGATTACCTATATGCCGCCGTCGAGTACGACGGTATCATCCGTTTTGACATCTCTCATCCCGACGACGTTCATTGGGACGACAGCAGCATGGCAGGTATTCGCGTCATCGCACTGGCGTCGGCGGGCGAGTACCTGTTGGCTCTCGACGACTACAACGGTGTGCTGATCTATCGCGCCGACTCGGCCCGAATCGGGGCGCCGATCTCGGAATTGTTGCTGCCGCTGCCCGGGATATCATTGACGCTGGCGGGGGACACGGTCTACTGCGGGATCAAGCCGACCGGCGTGATGGTGGGATCGGTTGCCAATATTCAGCATCCGGCTTATATCGAGACGCGCACTTCGCTTTTGCGGGGCGACGATATCGGCGTCGTTGACC
>CAZPEV010000016.1:16287-31121 GCA_964585635.1 uncultured Ignavibacteriales bacterium | reverse complement strand
AGAGAATCTATGGAACTTGACGACGACAAGACGCAGTCTCACGTGCCCATAACCAGGGGCACGATGATTTTGCACTACCGGATCATCGAGAAGATCGGCGCGGGAGGAATGGGGGAAATCTACCTAGCGGAAGACACGGAGCTCAATCGCCGCGTAGCCCTGAAATTTCTGCCGGCCCGGTTTCTCTCCGACCCGGATTGCCTGGCACGGTTTCGGCGGGAGGCCCAGGCGGCCGCCCGCCTCAGTCATCCCCATATTGTAACCATTCATGGTGTTAGCGAGTATCGCGGCCGTCCGTTCTTCATCATGGAATATGTCAAGGGGGAATCGCTCGACAAGGTCATCGCGGCCGGAAGGCTGTCGCTGGATTCGGCGCTGGATATCGCGGCGCCCATAGTTGAGGCGCTCGTCAGGGCGCATGAATCCGGTATCACCCATCGGGACATCAAACCCTCCAATATCCTGATCGACGGCGACGGTCGGCCAAAGATACTTGATTTCGGCCTTGCCAGCGTGCCCGGCTGCGAGGCCGTGACCAAAACCGGATCGACCTTGGGGACGATCGGGTACATGTCGCCCGAACAGGTGCGGAGCGAGCCGACCGATGCCCGGTCGGACCTCTTCTCGTTCGGGGTCGTGTTGTACGAAATGATCACGGGCCGGCGGCCGTTTCGCGGGGAAATAGAAGCCGCCCTGCTATATGCCATCTGCTATGAAGAACCGGAACCGCTGACTCATTATGCCCCCGAAACGCCGGAGGAGGTCCAGCGGCTCGTCTCCCGGTTGTTGTCCAAGGATCCGGCACAACGGCATTCCAGCGCAGCCGACCTGCTGGTCGACATCCGGCGCCTGGGGCGTCATGGTGGTTATCAGACGCCACTTGCGAGGCTGTCGACGGCCGAGCCTCATCCCTCCATCGCCGTGCTGCCGTTCGCCAATCTAAGCGGCGACAAAGAGCAGGAGTACTTCTGCGACGGCATTTCGGAGGAGATTATCAACGCCCTGACGCTGGTTGACGGGCTACGGGTGGCGGCCCGCACCTCCGCCTTTTCATTCAGGGGCAAGGGGGACGATATCCGCGATATCGGTCGGAAGCTGGGGGTCGAGGCGGTCCTGGAGGGAAGCGTCCGAAAGGCGGGGCAACGGGTGCGGATCACAACGCAATTGATCAACGTGGCCGACGGGTATCATTTGTGGTCCGAGCGTTTTGATCGCAATATGGAAGATATTTTCGCCATTCAGGATGAGATTTCCCTGACGATCGTCGATCGCCTCAAGGTCGATCTGCTCCAGCCGGAAAAGGCCCGGCTGGTAAAGCGGTTCACGGAGAACCAGGAAGCATATAACCTCTACTTGAAGGGGCGCTATTTCTGGAACAAGCGATACGAGGGAGGGCTGTACCGGGGCCTCGAGTATTTTCAGCAGGCGATCGAGAAGGATCCGTCCTATGCACTGGCCTATGCCGGCATGGCCGATTGCTACACGATCATGGTTCCTTACTGCATCATGTCGCCGCACAAAGCGTTCCCCCAGGCCAAGGCAGCCGCGCTGAAGGCGCTGGAGCTGGACGACACCGTAGCGGAGGCCCATACCTCTCTGGCCTTTATCAGCATTCTCTATTATTATGATTGGACGAAGGCGTAAAGAGAATTCAGGCGGGCGATAGAGTTGAATCCCAATTATGCCACCGGCCATAGCTGGTTTTCGCTTCATTTGATCTGCTCGGGCAGAACCGCCGAAGCGATGGCGGAGGCGGAGATGGCCCAGAAACTTGATCCCTTGTCGCTGGCCATAGGTACCTACGCAGGGCTGGTGCTCTGGGGGGCGAAGCGAAACGACCTGGCGATTGAGCAGCTAAAGAGGGTCATCGAGATGGACCCGAGTTTTATTCTGGCCCATCGTTTTCTGGCGCTCTGTTACACATTTGATGGAATGTATGACGAGGCGATTATGGAGGTCGAGAAAGCAGCGGAAATTTCCCGGGAGGACAAGGCGATGACGCGGCTCTGGCTGGCAATCGCCTATGCCTATGGCGGAAGGCGGCGAGAGGCGCAGGAAGCGCTCACTAACGCCCTGGAGGCAACCCAAGGACGATACTTATCGCCTTATTACACCTCATATGTCTTCGCCGGTCTCGGTGATCGGGAGACAGCGTTGGAATGGCTGGAAAAGGCCTATGCCGAACGAGACAACTGGCTGTGCGAGGTTATGATGGATCCGCACTTTTTGGACTATCATGAGGAGCCGAGGTTCAGATCGCTGGTGAAGAAGATAGGATTGGACGGCTAGCGACCCTGGTCCGCAATTATTTGCCTCTTATCCAACGGGCCTCGAGACCGGGCGTTTTTTCGCCTGCAATCAATCCGAAAATAGGGTCGACGATGGATGTAAAAGATAATTCCTATTCTATTTTAGGGGATAACGGCTCATGGCGACTAGTGATAGACAAAGGTGCCGAGTTACCTATAAACTTGTCGAGACCGAGCCAAGAAATTGACATTTTTTCATATATGGCGCTTGACAAAAGGGATAACGGCACATATTCTCCTTGTGAAAAAAATAACAAGGATAAATAGGCGACGACAAGAAATGCCCGAATTTAGGCACCGATGAGCTTCTTTGGCTTGACATTTGGGGCGTGCCCTGCTATGACATGATGGGCGCCGATTAGAGTGCGTCGTCGATCGATGAAAAGGTAGTTCAAAGTTTACGAGGTCTTGAGATGGCTGATAATTCGTTTAATCCGTTTCACATGGCCCAGGCTCAGTTCGACAAAGTCGCCGACCTGTTGGAGCTGGATAGCGCGACCCGTGAATTGTTGCGTAATCCGTTGAGGGAATATCACTTCAGTATTCCGGTGCGGATGGATGACGGGACAACAAAAGTGTTCCGTGGGTTCCGCGTTCAGCATAATGATGCTCGCGGCCCGTGTAAGGGGGGGATCCGCTTTCATCCCCAGGAGACAATCGACACCGTTCGCGCTCTGGCGATGTGGATGACTTGGAAATGTTCCGTGGTTGATATCCCGCTTGGCGGCGGCAAAGGGGGGGTTATCTGCGATCCTCACAACATCAGCGCGCGGGAACAGGAACAAATTTGCCGGGGGTGGGTGCGGCAAATGGCCAAAAACGTCGGCCCCCTAAGCGATGTGCCGGCACCCGATGTCATGACCAGCGCTCAGCATATGCTTTGGATGTTGGATGAGTTCGAGCATATCCACGGCGACAAGTTTCCCGGATTTATCACCGGCAAACCGGTCGGAATGGGCGGATCGCTGGGACGGACCGAGGCGACCGGTTATGGCGTGGTATATACTATTCGGGAGGCCCTCCGACAGCTCAACATCCGTCCTGAGGACACTATTGCCAGCTTCCAGGGATTCGGCAACGTGGCTCAGTATGCCATTCAGCTTTACAGCCAGATCGGGGGCAAGGTTATCTGCGTGTCCTGTTGGGATCAGGCGGATCAAAAGTCGTATTCCTTTAAGAAGAAAGATGGTATCGACCTGAAGGCGTTGCTATCGATCACCGACCGATTCGGCGGCATCGACAAAGCGAAGGCGCGCGACCTTGGGTACGAGGTGCTTGGGGCCGAGGCCTGGATCGAGCAGGAAGTTGACATCCTGATTCCGGCGGCGTTGGAGCATCAGATCACCGAGGCCAACGTCAACAAGATCAGCCGGCAGGTCAAGGTGATCGCCGAGGGGGCCAACGGCCCGACCACGCCGGAGGCGGATGCGGTCATCGCGGCCCGCAACATCTTCATGATTCCCGACTTTTTGGCCAATGCCGGCGGCGTCACCTGCAGCTATTTCGAGCAGGTCCAGTCGAACATGAACTACTACTGGGAAAAGGAAGAGGTCTTGGGCAAGCTCGACGTCAAGATGACCTCGGCCTTCCTTTCGGTCAGTGAGTTGGCCCGGAAAAGAAAGCTGTATATGCGCGACGCGGCCTACGTGATCTCGGTCGGTCGCGTGGCCCAGGCCTGCAAGGATCGGGGATGGGTCTAAGAATACTTCTGTGATATGACAACATCGTGAACTGGATAGGGGAAGCCGCGCAAGCGGTTTCCCTTTTTCATCCGTTTTATCCTTTTGGGGAATTTCCCCCCGGTTTATATTCCCGGAGGGACAATTTCCCCCGGCAGGTATCATGTGCCGTGAATCAGTGAGGCCTTCAATGGAGCGACATCATGTCGGTCAAGCGTCTCAACATACCTGTTAGTTCGCTGCATCCCTTCAATCGGGATTTCTTTGGTTCCGAGGAGGTGGTGTCTTACCTTGGATCGGGCGTCATCGGGGGAAAAGCCTCGGGGCTGGCCTTCGCCAAAGATATCATCGCTTCCCGATTCACCAGCGGCCGCTTTCGCAATATTGTCATCACCATTCCGCGTCTGGTGGTCATCGCCACCGACGTCTTCGACCGGTTCCTGCAGCGCAACGGCCTGGCCAATCTCGACTTTGCGGAATTATCCGATACCTACGTCGCCCACCTATTCCAGCGGGCGGAGTTTCCGGCGGAGGAGGTCGGCAACCTGCGAGCCCTGATCGAGACGGTGCGCACGCCGCTGGCCATTCGGTCATCGAGCCTTCTCGAAGACGCCATGTACGAGCCGTTCGCCGGGGTGTACGAGACCAAGATGATCCCGAACAATCAACCGGACGCCGACACGCGGTTCCGACGCCTTTTGGAGGCGATCAAGTTTGTCTATGCCTCGGTCTATTTTCGCGGCGCTCGAGATTATGTCGCCGCCGTCGGCCGATCGGTGCGCGATGAGAAAATGGCGGTGATCATCCAGGAAGTTATCGGACGGCGGCACGGGAATCGTTTCTATCCCGATTTGTCCGGAGTGGCGCGGTCGCACAATTTCTACCCCATGGGCTGGGACAAACCGGAGCAGGGTGTCGTTGATCTGGCGTTAGGGCTGGGAAAGACGATAGTCGACGGCGGCACGGCCTGGAGCTATTCGCCGGCTTTTCCCAAGGTGAATCCGCCGACGGGATCGGTTCGCGAGCTCTTGCGGCAAACCCAAACGGAGTTCTGGGCGGTCAACATGGGGGCACCCTCGGCGCACGATCCGATTCGCGAGACGGAGTACCTGGTCAAGGGATCTTTGACCGACGCCGAATATGACGGGACCCTTCGCTTTGTGGCCTCGACCTACCGCCCGGAGGATGACCGGCTGGTGATGGGGACCGGCCCGGAGGGACCGCGGGTGATCACCTTTGCACCGATTCTTCAGGGGAATGACATTCCCCTCAACGCGCTGGCCATCGATTTGCTCAAAGCGTGCGAAGCCGCCGTAGAGTGCGACGTTGAAATCGAATTTGCCATGACGCTCGATCCCAAGCAGGAATTGCCGGCCCGGTTTGGCTTCTTGCAGGTGCGTCCGATGGTTGTCTCTCAGAGCCGAATTGAGGTTACTTCGGAGGAGATGGACGGGGCAGACCTCCTGATAGCCTCCGAACGGGTGCTGGGAAACGGCCTGATCGACACTCTGGTCGACATTGTCTATGTCCAGCCGGAGGGATTCGAGGCCAAACATACCAGACAGATCGCCGCCGAGCTGGAGACGATCAACCGGGCGGTAGTGGCCTCCGGCCGACTATACCTTTTGATCGGTTTTGGGCGGTGGGGAAGCTCCGATCCGTGGCTGGGCATCCCGGTCGATTGGGGTCAGATTGCCGGCGCCCGGGTCATCGTTGAGGCGACCCTGCCGGATATGGATGTGGAACTGAGCCAGGGATCGCACTTTTTCCACAATCTGACCAGTTTTCAGGTCTGTTACTTTGCCGTCCATCACGCCGGGCGGTACCATATTAATTGGGAGTGGCTGGAGCATCAGCCGGAAATCATGAAAACGCAGTTCGTCAGGCATGTCAGGGTGGACCGCCCGCTGACCGTGAAAGTGGATGGCCGGACCGGGCGAGGAGTAATAAAAATATGACCGATCCCGAGAAACCGCTGGACGATTTTTGGGCGCTGGATCGATTGCTGGAATCGCTTCAGGAACGGGCGAAAGAGCTGAACAGCCTCTATCAGGTCGAGGAGATTCTTCGCAAACCAGACACGCCCATCAGCGAGATATGCGCCAAGATCATTCAGGCGATTCCGCCGGGGTGGCAGTATCCGGATATTTGCGAGGTCAAGATTGTCCTGGAGGGGGACACCTACACGTCGCCCGGTTTTATCGAGACCCCTTGGTCGCTTAGCGCCGATATTGTCGTGCAGGACATGGTGATCGGACGATTCAGCGTCTACTATACCCGGGAAATGCCCGCCGCGGATGTCGGTCCCTTCCTGAAAGAGGAAGGGCGGCTCATCCGGACCATCGCCGACCGCCTCGGCCTGCGCATCATGCACCAGAAAATGCGCGCCCTGGTCAGCGAATGGGAGACGGCCAAGCACGACCGGACGACGCGCGAGCGGGGTGAATGGCAGGTCGTCCTGAAGATGCTCAAACAGACCGACATGAATCTGTATCTGAGCATCTCCCGCAAGATGCTCAATTACCTCTGCTGGAGCGGCATCGAGGAGGCCGAAAAACTGCTGGAGTCCCTGGGGTCGTACCAAAATCTGTCCGAGTTGGAGAACCCGGAGGATTGGAATCGTCCCCATCAGCGGCAGGCGCTGGCCCAGCGGCCCGATTTCAGCCAGGCGGCCTTTCGCATCGCCGAAGAGCATCTCAGCGAGGATGAAATCCTGCGGCTGATTCAGAAATGGGTCCAGGAGGATAAGCTGGCCTTTCTGGCCCAGGTGGTCAATCGCAACCTGACGCTGTCGGAAGTGGCCGATGCCATCCGCCGCTACCATCACCTGGCACAGGATGAGCCGGCCATATCATCGCCCAACAAGCGGGGGATCGAAGTCTCGCTGATCCGCCGCTTCCTGTCGGACCAGTTGCAGTATATCAACATCGCCAAGCATTTCATTGAAGTCAGCGATTTCTATCACCTGCTGCAGAATGTCATCTTCACCGGCGAGAGCCATGGCCGGTTGGGGGGCAAAAGCGCCGGATTGTATCTGGCGGCGCAGATATTGCAGAAGAAGGCGGCCGAATCGGAGCTGTTGCGAAACGTCAGGATTCCCAAGACTTGGCACATCACCTCCGACGTGTTGCTCCATTTCATGCATTTCAATGATTTCGACGAAGTGGTCGAACAGAAATATAAAGAAATCAACCAGGTGCGGCTGGAATATCCCCACATCGTGCAGACGTTTAAGAATGCGCGCTTCCCGGCGGACATCACCAAGGGGCTGTCGATGGCCCTCGACGATTTCGGCGATAAGCCGGTGATCGTTCGCAGTTCCAGCCTATTGGAGGATCGCGCGGGAGCGGCTTTCTCCGGGAAGTACAAGAGCCTTTTTCTGGCCAACCGGGGAAACAAGCAGGAACGGCTGATCGCCCTCATGGATGCCATCGCCGAGGTGTACGCGTCGACTTTTTCGGCCGACCCGATCGAGTACCGGGCGGAACGGGGTCTGCTGGATTTCGGCGAGGAGATGGGGATCATCATTCAAGAAGTCGTCGGCACCCGGGTGGGGAAATATTTCCTGCCGTCGTATGCGGGCGTGGCCTTCAGCAACAACGAATTCCGCTGGTCGCCGCGGATCAAGCGGAAGGACGGTCTGGTGCGGCTGGTTCCCGGCCTCGGCACGCGGGCCGTCGATCGCCTGAGCGACGATTATCCCGTCCTGGTGGCGCCGGGACAACCGCAACTGCGGGTCAATGTTACCGAAGATGAGGTGGCCCGGTACAGTCCCAAGCAGATCGACGTCATTAATCTGGAGACCAACAGCTTCGAGACCATCGACATCGCCCAGTTCTTGCGCGACACCGGATACGAATTCCCCGGGGTGAACCACATCGTTTCCATTTGGGAGGAGGGACATATCCGGCGGGCGATGGGATTCGGGATCGATTTTGAGCGCGACCGTCTGGTAGCCGATTTTGACGGTCTGATCAACCATTCGCCGTTCATCAAGCAGATGCGCGCCATCATCCAGACGCTCGAGGAAACCCTGGGTAATCCGGTCGATATTGAATTCGCCAGCGATGGCAAGGATTTTTATCTTCTACAATGTCGGCCGCAAAGCTATTCCGGTCAAAGCAAGCCGGCGCCGATCCCCAAAGACACTCCACCCGAGCGGATGGTCTTCTCCGCCAATCGTTATGTGTCCAACGGGCAGGTTCCGGAGATTACCCATATCGTCTATGTCGATCCGGCCGGTTACGGCGAGTTGGGCGAGCGGGCCGACCTTCTGGCGGTGGGGAATGCCGTCGGCCGTCTCAATCAAATTCTCCCCAAACGTCAATTCATCCTGATGGGACCGGGCCGGTGGGGCAGCCGCGGGGATGTCAAGCTTGGCGTCAATGTGACCTATTCCGAAATCAACAACACGGCCGTTCTGATCGAGATCGCGCGCAAGAAGTGAAACTACCTTCCCGATTTATCGTTCGGCACCCATTTCTTTCAGGATCTGGTGGAGGCCAACATCCGCTATCTGCCGCTTTACCCGGACGACGACGGAATCGTCTTCAACGAGCGTTTTCTCAAAGGTGCTCCCAACATCCTGGCGGATGTCTTGCCGGATTGTGCTCATTTGACCGGCACCATTCGATTGATCGACGTTCCCAAGGCGACCGGCGGCCAGATACTCCGGGTGCTGATGAATGCCGATCTGGATGAAGCGGTCGGCATCCTGGCGCAACCGCACGCCGACTTGGCTGCACCGAGCGTGATGACGCCGGAGCCGGATCAGCGGCGGGATGAATATTGGCGCTGGCGCCTGCTGATGGTGGAGCGAATTGCCGCCGAGACCGACCCGGAACGGTTCGGCGTGGCCGGCTTTTATGTGTTCGGCAGCACCAAGAACGCCTCCGCCGGACCGGGCAGCGATATCGACCTGCTGGTTCATTTTCGCGGAACGCCGGATCAGCGCGGCCAACTGCTGCATTGGCTGGAGGGATGGAGCCTCTGTCTGGACGAGATGAATTACATGCGCACGGGGTACCGTTCCGATGGTTTATTGGATATCCACGTCGTCACCGATGAGGATATCGCCAACAAGACGAGTTATGCCGCCAAGATCGGCGCCGTCACCGATGCCGCCCGGGCGATATCGATGAAGAAGCGGAAAGAATAGGTCACCGCAGCTCCCGGCTGGCCCGATCGGGGAACTCCGGGTCGAATCGAATAAGCGACAATTGCGGCCCATCATGGGCGGCGTTGAGACAGATTGTCCGGCCAATCTGATCCTGCCAGGCTCCGCTCAAGCGGGCCGATTCATGACTATGCCCATGCAGCGTCATCAGCGGCTGGCGCGACTCGATGAAGCGTCGGATGGCAATGCTGCCGACATGCGGATCCAGGGGCGCATGGTCGATCATTTTTCCGTCGACGGCCACCCGGTCGAGCTTGGTCTGGTACGGCGGCGCATGAAACAGCCAGATCGCCCGCCGCTGCTCTTCAGCGCCGGCCAAGTGAGCCAGATCGGCGGCGATGGTGGCGTACCGCGTTTCCGATTCCGGGACAGGAACCGTCCGCGTCCCCTCCTCGGGCGACACCGATCCGGGGTCGACAAAGCGAGAGACGTCATACCGCTCCCAGTCTTTGAAAAGAAAGGGGGTTGGAGGCACGTAGGCGTAGCCATAGACCTGAAAGTTGCCAAACGCCACCCGACGATTGTGGATATATTCCCATAAACCGAGCGCCTGGCCCTCGAGGAAAAGGTGTTCCTCGATCCGGCCGTCATCATTGCCCAGAATGACAAATACCCGCGGATAGGCATCCGCCAGCGTCTTCTTGAGAATGGCCAATTCCGCGGCCAGAAAATCCCTGACAAAATCGTCAAAATCGAAACGGACCGCCATCATGGCCGCCATTCCTGAGGGGAGGAGGTCGCCCCCGAGGAAGACCGCGGCTGGGCAATCCTGCTGGATCAGATTGAAAAGGATGCGGTATCGTGTGACCTGGCCATGCAGATCGGACGCAAACAGGCAGAGCGCCATCAATCAAGCCTTTCCCGACGATGGGACTTCAGGTTAACGGGTCGTCGGCCCGATACCATTCGGGCGCCGTCAAGGTACGATATTCGCCGCCTCTTTTCAAGCGTACAGTCCCCGGAAAAGAAGCCGAATACGGATCGGCCGAGATGGAGAAAAGCGGGTCGAAACGGCGATTTGGCTTGATTCCCCGGACTAAGGAAAATAGCTTGTACGGACAATGCCGTCGAGGGGATGATGTGTGCTTCGTGCGGCCGGAAAGGGACGAAGAGATGCGGACCAATTATAGTATCGTCGATCGCAAGCTGATCGCGACCGAGCAGGAAGCCTGTCAGGTCACCGTTTACGCCAACCCGACGGACGTCGAGAAGAAGCATCTGGTCGAGCAATTGAAACTTGATGAGCATACCCTGGCCTCGGCCCTTGATCCGGACGAGTTGTCGCGCATGGAGTTTGAGCCCGATCACGTGGCTATCATCTATAAGCGGCCGAAGAACTATTCCGGCGAGGAGCAGTTCCTGTTCAAGGTCGGTTCCGTGGGAGCATACCTGTTCAAGGATCGCCTGATCATCGTGACGGCCGATGAGAGTTTTTCCCTCGACGAGATTTTGATGACCCTGCCGTTTTCGCCGGGAGGAATGCTGCTGAAGCTGAGCTTTCGCTCGATCGTTCATTTTCGGGAACACCTCAAAATCATCTCCCGTATTTCCGATGAACTGCAGAACAAGATCAACACGGCGCTGGAAAACCGCCATCTGCTCAACCTCTTTGCGCTGCAGAAAAGTCTGGTTTATTATCTCAATTCCCTCAACTCCAACGAAGCCCTACTGGAAAAGCTCCGCCATAACGCCGCCCGGATCGGTCTTACGACCGAAGAGCTGGAGATTTTGGATGATACCCTGATCGAAAACGGCCAATGCCTGAAACAGGCCAGCATTTTCTCCGACATTTTGGCCAGCCTGATGGACGCCCGGGCTTCGATCGTGAGCAACAATCTCAACGTGATAATGAAGACCCTGACCATTATCACCATTGCCATCATGGTTCCGACGCTGGTCGTCAGCACGTTTTCCATGAACGTATCGATACCCCTACAGCAACATCCCTTCGCCTTCTGGATTATTGTGACTCTGGCGTTCATTTCGATGGCCGCCTTTTTGGCCTTCTGGCGTATCAAAGGACGGTGACAGCCAGGATTGATCATTCATGTTTCACCATGCCGCTCTGAGCTGTCGACGGCATGAAATCATCTTGCAATCGTATTAATATTGCATAAATTCCCGTGACGCGTGCAGCCTGGCCGGTGCAGGGGAGCTTTCGATTGTGCTCCGGCGCCAGAAGCCTGCCGGCGGCGGTCTGGGTAATAGGGAAGAAACTGTCGAAAAATTATGTCTGAAGCAGACGCCAAAAACGCCGATTTGTCGGCCCTCAGAATCGACCGGGAGAAACAACGACATGCTCCAGGTCAAGGCCGGAAGTGGTGGCATCTGTTGTGGTTGCTGGTCCCGATTATCGCCTATTTCATCTATCAGTCCGTGCTTCATCGGGTAACCCCGGCGACGAGTGTCAAGACGACCACGGTGCGACTGGTGACCGGATCGGAAGCCGCCGCGGAACTGGTTGCCACCGGCTATGTGGTCGCCCAGGTCAAGGCGGCCGTTTCCTCCAAAGCTACGGGCCGGTTGCGGGTGCTGAACGTGGAGGAGGGGGACAGCGTCCGATCGGGCGACGTTATTGCGGAGTTGGACAACGATGATATCCGCGCCGACTTTGATCTGGCGCGGGCCAACCTGAAGCGGGCGCGCGCCGACTCGGTCCAGGCCGCGCTGGACTTCCAACGCCAACACAAGCTATTTGCCTCCGGTCATACTACCAGTGAAGTAATGGAAGCCGCCACCGCCGCCTACGACCGCGCCCAGGCCGACGTCGAGGCGATGGCGGCGACCGTCGATGGGGCCATGGTCGCGCTGGAAAATACCGTCATACGGGCGCCGTTTTCGGGAACGGTCCTGACCAAGACCGCCGATGTCGGCGAAATGGTGGCGCCGTTCGCTTCGGCGACGTCGACCAAGGGGTCGGTCGTTACCATCGCCGACATGAAGTCGCTGGAAGTCGAAGCCGATGTCTCCGAATCGAACATTAATAAGGTCATGGTGGGGCAGCCCTGCGAGATCGTGCTTGATGCTTACCCCGACCATAAATATGCCGGCCGGGTGAAGAAGATCATTCCCACCGCCGACCGCACCCGCGCCACGGTGATGACCAAGATCGCCTTCGATTCCCTCGACAACCGGGTCTTGCCGGAAATGTCGGCGCGCGTCAATTTCCTGTCCAGGGGCGCGGCGACGGCCTCGACGGAGATGCCGCCGGTGCTGGCGGTGGCCAAGGCCGCTCTAACCATGCGCGACGGCCGGTTGGTTGTTTTCAGAGTGACGGCGGGCAGGGCGCAACAGGTTGCCGTTCAAACCGGTCGGCAACTGGGGGAAGTCACGGAAATCCTGTCCGGGCTGACGATGGGAGATTCCGTTGTCCTGTCTCCGGCCGGCGGTTTGAAGGCGGGGGACAAAATCGATATCACCAATTAGCCTTAGGATATTATCATGGCCGAGCCGATCGTGAGAACATCCAGCCTGTGCAAGTCGTATTATCGTGATTCCCTCGAGATTCCGGTCCTGCGCAACATCAATCTCGATATCCCCGAGGGGGCTTTCTTGGCCCTGATGGGTCCTTCGGGATCGGGCAAGACAACCCTGCTCAATTTGGTCGCCGGTATCGACCAGCCGACCTCGGGCAGTCTGACCGTCGCCGGCGAGGATATGAGCCGGCTGAATGATCGCGGTCTGGCCCGCTGGCGGTCGCGGCATATCGGCTTTGTCTTCCAATTTTATAACTTGATGCCGGTGCTGACGGCCTATGAAAATGTCGAACTGCCGCTGCTCCTGACGCCGCTGTCCCGAAAGGATCGCCGGGACCATGTCGTCACGGCCCTGTCGATCGTCGGATTGTCAGACCGGATGACGCATTATCCCCGGCAACTGTCCGGCGGGCAGGAGCAGCGGGTGGCCATCGCTCGCGCCATCGTTTCCGATCCGACCCTGATTTTGGCCGATGAGCCGACCGGCGACCTGGATAAGCAGTCGGCCGAGGAGATCATGACGCTCATGTCGCGGCTGAACGCCGAATTCAAGAAGACGATCATCATGGTTACACACGATCCCCGCGCGGCGGATAGGGCCGGTGTCGTCCGCCATTTGGATAAAGGGGAGCTGGATTGATGAAGGTCTTCAAGCTGATCATCAGGAACGCCATGCGGCGCCGTCTGCGTACCTTCCTGACCGTTTTGGGACTGGCGCTGGCGGTGATGGCGTTCGGCTTGATTCGAACTCTCATCGACGCCTGGTATGCCGGGGCACGCGCGGCTCCGCCCGATCGTCTGGTCACGCGACACGCGGTCTCATTTACTTTTACCCTGCCTTTGGCCTACCGCGATCAGCTTCTGAAAGTAGACGGCGTTGATAAGGTTACGTATGCCGCTTGGTTTGGGGGAATCTATATCGATCCCAAAAACTTCTTCGCCAACATTGCTGTGGATCCCGTCACCTATCTTGATATGTATTCGGAGTATATTGTCTCCCCAGATGAGATGAAGGCTTTTCTGGATGATCGCAAGGGAGCTATTGTCGGCCGAAGGTTGGCCGACCGATTTGGATGGAGAATCGGCGACAATATCCCGCTTATTGGGACGATCTATCCCGGCAATTGGAGCTTTACCATTCGCGGTATTTATACCGGCCGGGACAAGGATATCGATGAGACTCAGTTCCTGTTCCGGTTTGATTATCTTGATGAGGTGATGAAACAGACCATGCCCGGCCGGGCGGGGCAGGTGGGATGGTTCGGGGTGAAGATCAGAGACCCCAACCGGGCGGCCGAAGTCAGCGCCGCCATTGACAGCCGGTTTAGGAATTCCTGGGCGGAAACCAAGACGGAAACGGAAAAGGAATTTGCCCTCGGGTTCATCCAGATGGCCGACGTCCTGATCGCCGGTCTGCGGGTCATTTCTTACTTGATTATCGGAGTGATTCTCCTGGTGCTGGTCAACACCATGGTCATGACCGCGCGGGAGCGGATTTCGGAAAACGCCTTCCTACGGGTCCTGGGCTTCCGCAGCTTCCATTTGATCGGTCTGATCCTGGGTGAATCGCTGGTGATCGCCGGCGCCGGAGGAGTGTTGGGGATGGGGCTGCTGGCGGTGGTCAGCCGATTGGTCGGACGGGCGATGAGCGCTTATTTCCCCGGATATCAAGTTGGCGTGGAAACATATCTGATCGTGGTGGGCGCGGCGTTCGTGATCGGATGTCTGGCGGCGGTCTTCCCCGTTCAACGGGCGCTGAGCATCCGGATTGTGGACGGATTGCGTGTGGTGGACTGACCCGTGGACAAGGAATGCAAATGATTCCCCTGGAATACACTGTGCGGAACATCCTTAAGCACAAGGTTACGACGATCATGACTGTCCTGGGGTTCAGCTTGGTGGTCTTCGTCTTCGCCGGATCGTTAATGCTGTCGCACGGCCTTAAGGCAACGTTGGTTTCCACCGGGTCTGATGACAATGTTATCGTTATCCGCAAGTCATCTCAGTCGGAAGTGCTGTCGATTATCATGTACGACCAGGGGCAAATCATCAGCACTTCGCCGGAGATTGCCCGCGACACCGATGGTTCTCCCCTGTACACGAATGAAGTCTATGTGCTGATTAATCAGGCCAAGCGTTCGGGGGGCGAGATGGCCAATATCGTGGTGCGGGGGGTGACGCCGAAGTCGCTGGC
>CAZPEV010000016.1:0-16277 GCA_964585635.1 uncultured Ignavibacteriales bacterium | reverse complement strand
CCCCCCCCCCCCACGCCCGCGCCCGCCCCGCGCCCCCCCCCCCCCCGCCCGCGCCCCACGCCGAAGTCGCTGGCGCTGCGCCCAGGAGTTAAGTTGATCGCCGGACGGATGTGGCAGGACGCCGGGTCGGAGGTGATCGCGGGCAAGGGCGCCGCCGAGCGATACAAAGGATGCGGCCTGGGGGAAAAACTTCGTTTTGGCGCCCGCGAATGGACCGTGGTCGGCGTCTTTGACGCCCAGGGGTCCGGGTTTGACTCCGAGTTGTGGGGCGACTTCCGGCAGATCTCGGACGTGTTCCGGCGGCCGATATATTCTTCGATAACCTTTCGCATGGCCGACACGACGCAATTCGAGGCCCTCAAGGCGCGGTTGGAAAATGACCGTCGCCTGGAGGTGGATCTGTTCCGCGAGAAGGAATATTACGCCAACCAGTCGCGGACGTTGTCCGGCTTTATCGGCATCGGCGGCACAGTCGTCAGCATCATTTTTAGTCTCGGGGCAATAGTCGGGGCGATGATCACCATGTATACATCAGTGGCCAATCGTGTCCGTGAGATCGGAACCTTGCGATCACTGGGATTTTCCCGGTTTGCCATTTTATTATCGTTCATGATCGAGGCAATTGTAATTTCATTAACCGGTGGCATGGTTGGGCTGGTGGCGGCGGCGTTCCTGAGTTTGCGGCAGGTGTCGACGACCAACTGGGACACGTTTTCGCAGATTGCGTTTAATTTCCGACTTTCATCGAGCATTGTCGTTTCGGCGTTGATTTTCGCGTTGGTGATGGGTCTGGTGGGGGGATTCCTGCCGGCGATCCGCGCCGCCCGATTGAAGATTGTCGACGCCCTCCGCGCGGCGTAGAAAATGACCCCTGGTTCACTCGGCCCAGTCTGTTAATTGAGGCAGGCCAATATGATGAGCAGAAAACCCCCGACAGTTTTCATCTCGATGCTCATATTGGGCGTCGCTCTTGCTTTGCCCAATCCGGCGCTAGCGCAAAACACATTAAGGCCCGACTCAATCCCCGGCCTGCAGTGCCCTCCGGCCCGAGGCTATGCAGCTATGGCTTGCGACAGGACAACCGGTACAGCGTACTTGTTCGGAGGAGTTGACAAACGGTCCCCTAATCTCGACTATACTCTCTTTGATGTCTGGTCGTACAACTCCGTTATGCAGAGTTGGAAATTACTCCTGAATTCAGACAGCTTCTACAACGCGTTCCAGCGTGATGCCATCGCGCTCGATCCTCAGACTGGAAAGGTTGTTCTGTATACCACGTTCGTGAACTGCAACGGAAGCGACGTCAAGTCATGCGAGGTCCAGACTTGGATATATGACACTCGCAAAAACACGTTTGAAAATGTCACTACGGGCACAGAGCCGTCCCTGCGCTGGGGATCATGTATGGTGTACGACACAGAGTCGCACCGGGCCATTTTGTTCGGCGGTTCCGGCGGCCGCACCAATGAAACTCTGAACGACACGTGGGCATTCAATTTCAAGACCAACACATGGACCCGGATGTCGCCGGTCATTAGCCCGCCCCCGCACCATTTCGCCGCGATGGCGTATCACCCCAAGGCCGATCGAGTCATTCTTTTCGGCGGCTATAACATCATGGACAGTATTGTGCTGAACGATACCTGGGTCTACGACTACAACAAGAACACCTGGACCAGGATGAATCCCGCAACGGCTCCATCGCCCCGACTTTATCACGCCATGGCCTGGGACTCATCATCGAACAGAATTATCTTATTTGGGGGCGTGTCCCGCCCCTTTGCGCCTGTCCTCGACGATACCTGGGCTTTCGATCTTGAGCAGAACACCTGGACGAAACTTACGCCAAGGGTCTCTCCCAGCGCCCGCGCCTGGCACGTTATGGTGGGGATATCGGCCGGTGTCGTGCTGTTTGGCGGATCACCGCAGCACGATCTTTACACGAATGATGACACCTGGATTTACGACGCTGCAGGCAATCAATGGCAGGAGATTTGCCCCTGCGGGCGGACCGACATGGAATAGAACCCAGGTACTTGCGTACTTCAATAGACACGATAGGTGCATGCGCAACCTACAATATCCCTCCCCAAGGGGTGGGCCTGTAAGATTGAAAATCGTCGACGCCCTCCGGGCCGCATAGATCATTCTCTGCCCCTCTGATTCGCTGGAGAGGCCGCCCTTTGGGGAGTCAATCGTCGGGAGCTTGGTGCTCCCCACCTGCAAGACTTATCTTGTTGCGCCCCAGAGCGCCGAGGGGTTAAGCAACAGCCGGCGGAAACGATCCCAGCGCACAGCGGGGTCGACCATCGTGCCGCCGGAGCCTTCTACGTACGCTTCCACCAAACCCTCACCGGTCCTGTAAGTGATCGCATAACTGCGGAAAGTCTCGAAGAACGCGATCGAGGAAGCCGCTTCCTCCGGGGTCTTCAGACAATAGTGAATGATCCAGGCAATGGTTTCCTCTTTGGTGGCGGCACCATCGAGATACGAACGGGCGGCGTCGATCCAGGCATAGTCCAGTCGCTTTTTCATCTCCCGGATTTCGAAAAACCGCTTCACTTCAGTAGGATCGATTCCGGCCGGGGGACACAGAATCGTGGCGACGAATTCAGCCTCCTCCTCGGGGGAGAAAACCAGCCCGGCCGCATAATTGGCTGACCCCTCGTCCACGAGCGCGCCGGGATAATATAACGGCACGATCGAATATTCCAGCCAATGACGTTCCCGGAGAAGCTCTTTCTCGCGCAGGACGTTGGCCAGATGATGACCGGGGTATCCCTCGTGGGCCACTAGCCCGAATAAAGCGGTGACATAGAGTGGGCGGCTGGTGTCGATCTGCATCAGGCCGCGAAAATCCCCCTGATACCAATTATAGGCCCCCCATGGTTTCCGGCCGACGTATTCGATCACAAACGTGTCGCCCGGAGGCAGAGGGATATGCTCGGCGGTCTTTCGACGGCATTCGGTCAGCGCGATTTTGACCAGGGTGTCGATCTTATCGGGCGGGATGATGAATCGGCGGCGGAATTCGGTTAACCGAGCAGAGACTTCCCCGGGACCGGGGAGGAGCGTGTCGAGGCTGTTGAGGATGCTGTCATAACAGGCCTTGCCGGGCGAAGGCGCGATCAAACCATAGAGCGCCTGCGATTCCTCATCGAACGACATCTTCTTGCCATGGAGAATTTCGATCATCCCGTCCAGCGAGCGAAGATCGCGCCGGAGGTTGTCGAGGCGAATTCGTTGAAGGGTATCGGCATTCCGAGCGGTGCCATCATCGAGTGCCTTAATCAGCGCGGCTGCCTCTGCATGCAATTCCCCATATGGGAAAATACCGGATGAATCGGCCTTCCGCGGCCGCCACTCCGGAGGGCCGAAATAAGCGTCAAGGTAGTCGGTCTTGTACAGATTGACGTTCAGGGCCAGCTTGACGTATCGCTCGGCGATGCTGTCCGGTGGTAAGCTCTCGGTTCCACATCCGAATATAAAAGCCGCGAGCACCAAGATTGAGGTCATGAGACGATTATTCATAATCACTAATATGGGAATGACGCCCTGCCGGCACAAGAAAAAAGGCCACGGTGATAATAACATTGGCCTGGGGTCGTTGTTGGCGGGGCGCCCTGCAAGATTAAAGATCGTCGACGCCCTCCGCGCCGCATAATTGCCGTGATCAAGATAGCTCACCCCTGCATATTATAGGCGAACGCGCGGATTTCATGCTCTTATTATTCGCCGAAGATGATGGCCTGGAATTTGTAGATCTCAGCGTCTTTAGAGAGATAGGCTTCGGGCGGAAGGCCGGCTTTGTGGCAGGTCTGCCGTAAGAATTCATCTCTGTCCCAGCCATAATCGGTTGCCACCTGAGGCAACAGGAGCCCCCGTCCTGCCCCCTTGAAGATCATCAACCCGTCACGGCCGACTTTGATCTCATCGAATGATCTGACCCGCTGAAGCGGCGTGAGGACGGAGATTTCGATATGAATGTCCTTGAATTCAGCCTCGGTAACCGGGAGAAAGCGGGGATCATCCACCGCCGCTTGGATGGCGCAATAGGCTACGGTCTGGTAGAGCGGCGTCGCGGCCACGGTCTGCCCGATACAGCCGCGCAGTTGCCCCTGCTTTTCCAGCGTGACAAAGGCTGCCCCCGGCCGGGCGATATTCTCAGACACCTTGCCGAAGTCCGGCGTGTTACCGGTCTTAAGGTAAGTTTCTATCGTCCGGCGGGCGATTTTCAGCAGTTCCTGCTTGTCAGCGTCAGTCAGGAGCATCTTTTCCGGTACGGCTTCTTCGGGTTCTTTCGCCGCCTTGGATCCCTTATCGTCTCTGGCCTTATATAGAACAGCAGCGACATAGCCGACCACGGAGCTTTTGTCGCCGGTGATATCACCGGAATCGCCATACTTGAGGATCAGAGCCCGGTTGGCGCCCTTGGCCATAGCGGCCTTGATCACGGCCACCATCGGCCCCCCGCCGCAAGCCTGGGTCTTGTCTGTGGCCAGGTATTCTTCCAATCTGTCCGGGTCCAGATTCCGGATACACTCCATTCCCGCCGAATCGAGCTTGCTGCCGACCGAGGCCGGCATGTAGTGCTGCCAATCGGTGGCGGCGATCAAAATCGTCTGGCTGTCGAACGGCAGCGCCTCAAGCCCCGCAGCCAGTTGCCCGATAGTCAGAGCATCCTGCGAACCCATCGTGATCGGGACGAACGTGAAATCTTCGAGGACCGTCTGGAGGTATGGCAGTTGCACCTCCAGCGAATGCTCCTGTGCCTGCGCCGCCGCCAGGACCGAAAATCCCTTGTGCTTGTCGACCAGGGCGCGGCAAAGCTGATCGTTGCAGGTAACCAGGCCCAAAGGGGTTCGCCATTGGACTCCGGGACCATAGACCGACATCCCGTCAAATCGATACCGATGGGATGGCCCGCAGAGGATGACTTTATTGACCGAGGAACCCTCAAGAAGCTTATAGCTATAGGCCGCTATCGGGCCGGAATAGACCAGCCCGGCATGTGGGACAATCAGGGCAATAATCCGCCCGTCGATTTTGGGCAAGGGGGACGCCTTGGCCAAATGATCGGCGATCATCTGGGCCAGCTCCCCGCTGTCGGCCGGGTAGAACTGGCCGGCCACGGCTGGCTCACGGACGGCGGTCGAAATATCCCGGGCACACATAACGCACAGCACCCCGACAAAGGCCAAGAGCGGCCATTTGCTTATGCCGGTGATCACGTTCCACATTATGACCCGAACCACGTCCAGTCAAGCCAAAAAGGTGTTCAGTCGGCGACGTATGAAGTGTATATTATATATAATGAGCAGGGTGGCGGTAATCAGGTTTGCCGGCGGCCCGCCCGGATCGGATCAGTACGCGGTCATGCTGAAAAGCGGCCTGACCGTGCTTTCCGGCGGAACCGGGTATGCCGGTCTGGTCAAGCGGCTGTTTCCCTCAGGTACGGTGGGGATGAAGGCCAGTTGCCTGGCCCGACAAAATTCCACCTCGCCGGCCCTGGCCGAGGCGTTGGCGAAAATTCTGATCGAGATATCGGGGATTAAGGAAAACAACATTATCGTCTGGGAGCGGACCAGCCGGGAATTGAAACAGGCCGGTTTCACCCTGAACGCCGCCTCGATCGAGGGTCGCTG
Source organism: uncultured Ignavibacteriales bacterium (assembly GCA_964585635.1). Lineage (GTDB taxonomy): Bacteria > Zixibacteria > MSB-5A5 > GN15 > JAAZOE01 > CAZPEV01. Next base: position 10,632 of record CAZPEV010000016.1, on the reverse strand, counting down.
TCTGGGCACCGACGCCGCCGACATCGGGTACTCCGATGAGTTTTTCAGTTCGGGCAAGGTCAGTTCGATGGTAAGTCGGATTCTCACCGACCTGGTCGACCATAGCATCAATCTGGCGCTGCTCAAGGATCACTCACTGGCGGGAATGTCGGCCGGGCTGAAAAATATGTACGGTGCTATCCACAATCCCAACAAGTTCCACGCCAACAACTGCGACCCCTTTGCCGCCGACGTCAACAACTTGGAGCCGATTAAGGGCAAGCACCGACTGACCGTAATCGAGGCGGTCAGCGTACAATATGAGAACGGCCCTGGATTCGACGGCCGGTATGCCGACCGCTACAGCGGCCTGATCCTGTCTGATGATCCGGTCGCGGCCGACCGGGTGGCGCTGGAGATTTTGCAGCACCTGAGGTCGAAACACGGGCGACCGACGCTGGCCGATGTCAATCGTCCGGTCAAGTACCTGGCGTCAGCGGAGAAGGTGGGACTGGGCACGGCGGAGATAGGGAATATTGAACTAGTGGTCAGGATGATCGATGCCGTCGGCAGCGAGAAGGCCGGGGAGCTGTTGTCATGAAGCGGCGCCGGTTTATCAAGTGTCTCGGATGCGGGACGGCGCTGGCGGCTTCGCAGATCGATCTGTGGCCGACGATCCTGGGGGGAATTCAAAACGCCTATGACTTCGGCTTCACCAAAGAATTGGCCTCGGTCGAGGCGCGCTACTACAAAAAACTCCCGACCGGCGGGATCGAATGCGGCATCTGTCCCCGGAAATGCACGGTAACGGACCTGGAACGGGGATATTGCGGCACGAGGGAGAATCGGGGCGATGTGTACCATACGCTCGTCTATGGACGTCCCTGCGCGGTGAATATCGATCCGATTGAGAAGAAGCCGTTCTTTCATTTTTATCCGGGGACAACGGCCTTTTCATTGGCCACCGCCGGATGCAATCTCAATTGTAAGTGCTGTCAGAACTGGGATATTTCCCAGTCCCGGCCGGAGCAGACCGACAACCTCGACCTGCCGCCGACGGAGGTGATTGCCCTCTGCACGGAGAAGAAGGTTCCGACCGTGGCGTACACCTACAACGAGCCGGTCATCTTTTATGAATACATGTACGATCTCGCCGAGTTGGGGCACAAGCACGGCGTCAGGTCAGTGATGGTTTCCAGCGGGTACATCGAAGCGGAACCCCTGAGCGCGCTGATGCCGCGTCTGGATGCCATCAAGGTCGATTTGAAGGCGATTCGCCAAACCTATTATCGCGATTATGTCGATGGCGACCTCAAGCCGATTCTCGACCGGTTGGTGCAGATTAAGAAATCGGGCACTTGGTTGGAACTGGTTTACCTGGTGATTCCGACCCTCAACGACAGCGATGAGGAATTCACCGAACTGGCCCGTTGGGTGAAAGCCAATCTGGGCACCGATGTGCCGATGCATTTCTCGCGATTTCATCCGCAATACTTGTTGAAGAATCTTCCGCCCACGCCGCAGAAGACTCTGGAGCGAGCGCACGATATCTGCCGAACCGAGGGTTTGGACTTTGTCTATTTGGGCAACCTGCCGGGGCATCCGGCCGAGTCGACATATTGCCCCGCATGTAACCGAGTCGTGATCGAACGGAGCGGGTTTCAGATCAATCAGACCAACCTAAAGGGGAATCACTGCGCCTTTTGCGGCCGGGAGATTCCGGGGCGATTTCTATAAATGCGGCGGCAGGGATTTGTCCTGGGGCTTTTCTCGATCTGCGGCCAGGTATTGCTTCTGCGGGAAATAGTTTCCTCCCTCAACGGCGACGAACTGTTCATCGGCACGGCGTTATTCGGCTGGCTCCTGGCGGTGGCTGTCGGCGCTCTGGCGGCTGGACGATTCTCCAGGCGCATATCCCCTCAGTTGTTATTCTGCACCGCCGCGCTGCTGATGCCGCTTATGATTATCCTGGTGCGGCTTTCCCCGCTTGCGGCTACCAGGGTCGTCGGTGAGATCATTCCCTTCACGCCGGCGGCGCTGTTGTCGATTATGGCGATGAGCCCGGCCGGGCTGCTCTCCGGATGGTTGTTCACATCAATCGCGGCGCCCGGGGACAATGCCGGTGACACCATCGTCATGGTTTACCTCTGGGAGGGATTGGGATCGTTTGTCGGTGGCTTGCTGATCACGGTGCTGGCCGGGAGATTCTTCTCCACGCTGACGTTGGCTGTCCTTATGAGTGTCGTTGTCATTAGCCTAGCCCTGATATCATTTGACCGCCGTCGATTGATCGGTGCCCTGGCGGTGACGTTAACGGCCGCGGTGACGGTCGCATTATCGGCGCCGTCGCTTGACCGATACCTGGATGCGGTCAAGTTCAGGCCGTACACCGTAGTCGAGTCATTTGATACCCATTATGGGCATCAGATTATCCTGGCCCGCGACAGCAGTATCACGATGGTGACCGACAACGCGATTGAGGCGGTCTGGCCCGACCGCGAAACCACCGAAAATCTTCTCCTTCCGCCCCTCCTGTATCAGCCTGATGCGAGGCGAATTCTTTATGTCGGCCGGGCCGAATTCGGCGTGGCCCAGATGGCCGACAGCCTGCCGGGCATTTCCATCGACGCCCTTGATCAGCGGGGGGAGATGAACGGCATCATCGATCGGATTTTGCCGCGCTCGACGGCGGTCAGGCGAATCGCCGACGATCCGGTGCGATATCTGTCGCGCCCGACGGCTCTGCCGATCTATGATATTATCGTCCTGAACATCGGCGATCCAGACAGCTATCATGTCAGCCGATATGTAACGCAGAGGTTTTTGTCCGCGCTGCGGCGGTGGTTGCGAGCCGACGGGATACTGCTTGTCCCCACTCATTATGACACCGACCGGTATCTGACGCCGGAGAAGAGCCGCGTTCTGTCGGTGATATATCAGACCATCGCCCGGATGTTTCCCCAGATGACCATATGGCCCGGGACGTCGACGCTCATAATGGCATCACCGGAGCGAAATCTGGAGCTACCGTATGATTCGCTCGTGGCGCGTATCGGCCGGCTGCCGCTGGCGGCGGAGTTTATCCACCCGGACTATCTGGCTGACCGCCTGGAGGAGATGAAAATCGAGCGGTTGCGGATGGCGGTCAATGAATCGTTCACGATCAATCGCCTGGAGCATCCGCTTCTGCCCCATTATCAGGCATTGTATCGATCACCGGCGGCATCATTGGACCGGAAGGTGCTGAGTATCATGCTCGGTCACCCACGCTGGATGATTGGTGTTCCCGTGGTAATCGCCGTCCTCTTCCTGTGGTGCCTAAGCGGCCCCGGGCGCCGAAGCCGGCTGGCCATGTTCTGCTATTTTGTGGCCGGGCTGGTGTCGCTGTCGCTGGAGCTGATATCATTTTACATTTATCAGTGCACGGCCGGGGCGCTCTATTCCGAGATGGCGGTTCTGATCGGGGCGTTTATGCTGGGACTGGCCGTCGGAACATATTCGGCGCACCGGGTCGGCGACCGGCCGATGGAATACCCGGCCCTCGGGCTGTTTTTGACCACCCTGCTGGTGTTTATCACGACGTTCGGTTCGGTCCCGGTCGGGCTGATGCTTCCCTATTATCTGCTGTTTCTTTTTGTCTCGGCCTTGGCGACCGGGACGCTGTTTGTCGGCGCCACGCGGCGGTACTATCCCCGGAGTTTGTTCATCGACGATGCGGCGGCCAGGCGCGGCACGGGGTATGGATGGGAGCTGCTCGGCTCGGCGGCGGGGGCGCTTATGACGACGACGCTGCTTCTGCCGCTGATCGGGCTGATCTGGCTCTTGTGGTCTTTGGTCGCGCTGGTCGCATTGACCCTTGCCGGCGCGATTTTAACCGACCGCGTTCAGACGCATCGACAGACATGATCGACCCATCACCATGGACGAACGCGATGGAGTTGCATCGGTCCTGATTCCTCGCGGTGACCGATAGGCGTAGTCACATGTCTATATCCACCTGCAGCGTGGCCGTGTTTACGAAAGCGCTGTTATTAAATATTTCGTAGCCGCCCAAAAGGGCCGCCTTCGGTGCAAACTTCCATGAGGCGCCGAGATTGAATGATCCATAGGCGCTTTCGTCCCCATGTATTCGAGGCAAAGCCACAATTTATCGGATAATTCGGTCATGGTCCGCTCCCAGGCGACCATAAGTCCATGGTTGTCCTCGTCCCCCTTGTCATCGATCAGGAGCTTCTTGTTTCCGATAAAATACCCCGCCGATACCCGGCCCAGAGAGGCTTTGTCGATCGTAATTGTCCTCGCGATTTTTCCGTACATGACGTTGAAGTCGGTCCAATCCGTTTTTGTCCCGACGTCAAAGATGCCGACGGCCAATGAAGGGGAAATAGGACCAAAAACATTTTCGGGGACGCCGAGCTTGAAATTGCCGTAAAGGGGATAGTTGTCCGCGTGGCCAAGTCCAGACTTGTGATCAAAGCCAACCTCGGCATTCAGTTTCTTGAATGGCAGGATTCCCACGGTCAGCCCCACGTTGGTAATCGTAGGCAGGCGGCTCCCGTCGGGGGCGAACGTGACGGGGACGTACAAGTCGCAGGTGATATGCCAAAGTCTGAAGGCTTGCACGTCGGTGGACGGCGCCCAAATATGCGTGGAGCTGGTCGCTTGGGCGGAACCGATCAAACCGCAGATGATGGCGCCCTTTGCCAGCAATAGTCCTGCCATTCTCTTTTTCATCGCGCAACCTCCCATTAACCTTTGGCGCCGCACGGACCGGATATGAGCATCAGCGTCGCCGCGAGCCGCCCGAGAAACGGGCGGCTCCGGGGTCAATATTTTCCGCTTCTACACGCGGGCGGCATGAATTTAAGCGACGGTTTTATCTGGTGGTAAGCCGTCTCGCCGTGCAGCGAGGCGTCAAGACCCCGTTCTTCTTCACCAGCCGTCGTCTTCACGCGAGTGACTTTGTTGATCACCACCAGCATGACATAGGTAAAGGCAAAGGCATATACCGACGAGGCAATTACGGTTAACACCTGGATCAGGAAGAAACTGGTGTTGCCGCTCAGGAGGCCGTCGGCTCCGGCCGGATTGACCGCCTTACTGGCCAGGATACCGAGCAGGATGATACCCAGAGCGCCGCCGACGCCGTGGACCCCCCAAACGTCAAGAGCATCATCCCATCGCAAGCGATTCTTGAGGCTGACCGCAAAGTAGCAGACGATACCGGCCAGCGTGCCGATGGCGGCGGCACTGGTGGGAGTCACATATCCGGCGCACGGCGTAATCGTGGCCAAACCGGCCACGGCGCCGGTCAAGAGGCCGAGAAATTTCGGCTTCCGTTCAAAAATCCAGGCGAGCAGCATCCAGACGGGTCCGGCAAAAGAAGCGGCGATGTCGGTATTGAGGAATGCCACTCCGGTGACCGCATCCACTCTCAACTCGCTGCCGGCGTTGAAGCCATACCAGCCAAACCACAGAAGGCCGGTTCCCAGCGCCACCAGGGGGATGCTGTGGGGAACGCTGTCGCCGACCCGTCGTCGCCCCACATAAAGCACCGACGCCAGGGCCGCCATTCCGGCGATATTGTGTACCACGATGCCGCCGGCAAAATCAAGCACGCCCAGCTTTGCCAGCAGGCCGTTCCCCCACACCATATGGACAAAGGGGAAATACACAAACGTCAGCCACGCGACCAAAAACATCAGGTAGGGCCCGAAGCGCACGCGGTTGGAAAAGGCGCCGGTAATCAAGGCCGGGGTAATGATGGCAAACATCATTTGATAGGCCATGAACACGAATTCGGGGATGTTTCCCGACCCGTATGGAGAAGGCGTAAACAAGGTGACGCCGATCATGAAGGCCTTATCGAAATTGCCGATAATGCCGCCTTGGCCCCCGCTGAAACAGAGGGAGTACCCGTACGCCCACCAGATGATGGTTGTCACCCCCATGGACACGAAGCTTTGAATCATGATGGTAAGAACGTTTTTACGGCCCACCAATCCGCCATAGAAAAACGCCAGCCCCGGCGTCATCAACATCACCAGGCTGGTAGCGACAAGCATAAATCCGGTGTTACCAGTATCAAACATGCATATCCTCCTTCTCGGAGAACCCAAGGTTCACGGGACAATCATCCATGAAAAGGGTAAGCCGTTCCGGAGGTTATGGAAATAGGGGAATCCCTGATATTGCCATGCCAAATGCATTAGTCTCTCGGGGTGCGCCCAGGGAGGAGCATGGGGGAATCCATGGGGGCCGGTCGCGAAGGATTGCCGCCTATGGGGGATGACCCCCCATCATTCGAGCGGGGTCAATCCCTGTCTGACGGCGTACTTGGTAAGCTCTGCCACGCTGCGAATATTCAATTTATCCATGATCTGCTTGCGGTGAGTTTCGATGGTCTTGATGCTGACATGAAGCTGAGCGGCCGTTTCCTTGGTGGTTTTTCCCTCGGCCAAAAGCTGCAGCACCTCGCGTTCCCGGGCGCTCAGAATCGAAAAGGCTGAGCCCGGCAGGGTCTTGGTTGCGGTGATGTATTCCTTAATCACGCATTCATTGATGCTGCGCGAAAGATAGACTTGGTTTCCGTACACCGATCGAATCGCCGCCAGCAGTTCGTCGAAGGCGCAATCCTTCAAAAGATATCCCATCGCCCCGCCCTTGAGCGATTCGATCACGAACCGCTGATCGGAGTGCATCGAAAGCATAATGATTCGCACGGCGCCGTTGCGCGACAGAATCTTGCGGGCCGCCTCGACGCCGTTCAGACCGGGCATGGAAATGTCCATGAGGACGATATCCGGCCGCAACTCATCGACGGCGGCAACCGTTCCCAGGCCGTCATCCGTTTCACCGACGACGCTGATTCCGGCCTGTGTCTCCAGCAGCGTGCGCAGGCCGTCCCGGAACAGGCGATGGTCATCGGCGATGAGTATCCTGATATTCATGGGCCTCCTTATGGCTGGAACGACGTCGTCAGGATGACAACGGTCCCTTCTCCCGGGGACGTGCGCACCTCCATGACCCCGCCCAGGAAGTATAGCCGTTCCCTGATGTTGAAGAGACCGAAACGGTCAGTCCGTCCGAAAGGGGAATCGAGCACGACCGGGTCAAATCCACAGCCATCGTCTTCCACTTCCACCCGAATTCGGTCTCCATCACGCCCGATACGCACCGCAACGCGATTGGCGTGGGCATGCTTGATAACGTTGGTCAAGAGTTCTTGAACGGATTTGTACAGAATTACGCCCACATCATCGGCCGGCCGACCGACATCACCGCCGGATTCGATCTGTATCGCGATTCCATGCTCCTTGCGAAATCGCTCCACGAGGCTTTCCACGGCGGCTTCCAGCCCCAGTTCGTACAGCGCCGGCGGACTGATTTCGAAGGTCAAATTGCGCGTGTAGCGGATGGTCTGATCGAGAAGAACGATGAGATCATCGATCTTGTCCTCAAATCCGCAGAAGATGGCGTTGCCACGAAATTGGGAAAGGCTCATTTTGATGAGAGCCAGCGCCTGACCAATATGATCGTGCAGATCCTCGGCGATGGCCTTGCGCTCCCGGGCCTCCGCCAAAGAGAGCTCCGACGCCAGCTGCCGCAACTGCATCTGGTAGGCGTCGATTTTCCGCTCCGCCATGCGGTAGGCGGCGATCTGATCTTCGAGAGCCGCGTTTATCCTCCGCAACTCCGCCGTGCGGTCGGCCACCAGGCGCTCCAGGTCGTCATGGGCCCTGCGGAGGGCGTCGTCCGCCAGCAAATGCTGAAAATAGGAGCGCAGCATTTCCGCCAAAGACTCAATCAGGTCCCGTTCTTCCTTGAGGAACGGACCCTCATCCGCCGTGGGGCGCGACTCCCGATAGTAAACCTCAATACTGCCTGTCTCCCCGCGGCGGGTGGTGAATATCGCGCTCTGCTTCCACTCACTCTCCGCAAACCCCTGACTGACGCTTTCGAGCTCTTGAAAACGGATGCGTGCCGTCGTGATCTCGGGATACTGCCAAGCCGGAGGCAGTAATGCGACCACGTCCGCCATCATTTCGGACGCCGACTTGGTTTCATCCTGAAGGATGCGGGCGGTCATATGCAGAGCCGTTAATTCTTTAATGCGCTCGGTGAGTTTGTGGAGTATCTCGTCAGTCATCATCCGCCGCCATGGGAGCGACCGCCGGCCAAACCGCGCGAGCGGCCAGTGCGGCCATCCCTGAACGTCAAGATAACACCCGGCCCGATCTTCTGCAACCTGGTTTGACGATGATTAAGGCCGCGGTCGCCGCCGAGATATTGTCGCCCGTTAAAGCGGTTTAGGCCGGTACCCGGCTACTGGAAAGAGTCGATGATACCTGGCCCAAGGCCTTGCGCATATAGGCCAGGCGATCGATAGCCCGCACCGCTGAAAGATCAACCGTGAAGCGAAACCCTCCGCTCAGCGAGAACTCCACCGGAGCGTCAATCGCCCCCCGGATCGCCTCGATATCGGAGCGGGTAAAGGGCACCGATGCGGGGTACTCCACCGATATCCGCAGCCGTCCCGCCTTGACTTTGTCGGCGCCGGTCATGGCCGCGACCATTCGCAGCCCGGCTGCGTCGAAGAGCTGTATCGCCGGGACCGGCATACGGCCGAAGCGGTCGGTGACCTCCTCCCGCAGCGTCTCGATATCATCGAGGACACGGCAATCGGCCAGCCGGCGATAAATATCAACCTTCTGCTGGTTGATATTTACGTACTCGTCCGGCAGATGCAGTTCCAGCGGCCCCTCCAGTTTGGTATCGGGCAGGCGATGGATCTTTTCGCCTTTCAGCTTGGCCACCGCCTCTTCCAGCAGTTTGGTATAGAGGTCAAAGCCGATCTCTTCGATAAATCCCGATTGCTTGGCGCCGAGCACATTGCCGGCGCCGCGAATCTCCAGGTCACGCATCGCCAGCGCGAAGCCGGAGCCGAGGTCGCTGTGCGCCTCGATAGCGCGAAGCCGCTTGCGGGCGTCCTCGGTCATCAGACGATACGGGGGGGTCATCAGGTAGGCGTAGGCCCGTCGCGTCGACCGTCCCACCCGGCCGCGCAGTTGGTACAATTGCGCCAGGCCGAAGCGATCGGCCCGGTTCACGATCATGGTATTGACCGACGGGATATCCAGGCCCGACTCAATGATGGCGGTGCTGATCAAGACCTGATACCGTTCCGCCAGGAAAGCGAGCATCACCCCCTCAAGCTCCTTTTCGTGCATTTGTCCGTGGGCGATGCCGAACTCGACCTGCGGCAGGAGCTTCTTGAGATAACGATACATGGCATCGATGCTCTGGACCCGGTTGTGGACGAAGAAGACCTGGCCGCCGCGGTCAATCTCGCGCAGAATCGCCTCGGCGATGATCTCGGGGCTGAACTCGACGATTTCGGTATGAATCGGCAAGCGGTCGCGCGGGGAGGTGGCGATCAGGGTCATGTCCCGGGCGCCCATGAGCGACAGTTGCAGCGTGCGCGGGATCGGCGTAGCGGTCAGCGTGATGGTGTCAACGGTGGTCCTGATCTGGCGCAACTTCTCCTTGTGGCGCACGCCGAACCGCTGCTCTTCATCGACCACGAGAAGTCCCAGGTCGGCGAAGTGGACGTCCTTGGACAAGAGGCGATGGGTGCCGATGACGATGTCGATCTTGCCCGCCGCCACCTGGTCGATGATCTCCTTTTGCTCGACGCGGGTCTTGAATCGCGACAGCATCGCGACCTTCATCGGGAATTCCTTCAGTCGTGATGAGAAGGTGCCGTAATGCTGCTGCGCCAAAATGGTGGTCGGCACGAGCACCGCCACCTGCTTGCCGTTCTCGACTGCCTTGAAGGCAGCCCGTACGGCCACTTCGGTCTTGCCGTACCCAACGTCGCCGCAGACCAGTCGATCGCCCGGATTGGGGCTTTCCATGTCCCCCTTGACATCCGCGATCGCCTTGAATTGGTCGGGTGTTTCCTCGTACGGGAAAGAAGCTTCCAACTGCCGCTGCCAGACGGTATCGGACGCGAACTGGAATCCGGGGCGCGTTTTCCGCTCGGCGTACAACCGGATCAACTCGGCCGCCATGTCGGCCAGCGCCTTCTTGGTCTTGGATTTCAGCTTGAGCCAGGCCGGCGAGCCGAGACTGGTGAGCTTCGGCGTCGCCTCCTTGCCGGCATACTTGGAGACGCGGTTGAATTCCTCGATCGGGACAAATAGCCGGTCGCCGTTCTGATAAGCCAATAGGAGGCAATCGCGCGGCCGGCCGTCGACGGTAATCGTCTCCAATTTGAGACACCGTCCCAAGCCATAGTCGGCGTGGACGACGAAATCCGCTGGGTTGAGATTGGTGTACGAGGTCAGCGCCACGCCCTCTTTGTAGCGGCGCCGTTTGATGCGACGGAAACGGCGGGAGAATATCTGATGATCGGTCAACAGCGCGATCTTGAACTCCTCCGACACGAAACCGGAATGGATATGAAAGACTTCGACCGGGACATCGATGCCGCGGCCGATAAGAATTTCGCCTAACCGCGCCGCCTGCCCGGCGTTGTCGCAGGTGATGACAGTCTGAATGCCGCCGGCGCGGTATCCCGAAGTCAGTTCGGCCAGATAATCGAGGCGGCTGCCGACCGCGGGGTGTTCCCGGCAGTGCAGATCGCAGGTG
>CAZPEV010000015.1:0-31595 GCA_964585635.1 uncultured Ignavibacteriales bacterium | reverse complement strand
TTCCCACGGCCGAATGGCGCCGCTACGATCTGTCACCGGAGATGAGTGTCGATGATATCGAGGCGGCGGTAAAGCGGATTGAATTGCCGTTGCCGCTGGTCGTCAAGCCGATCGACGGCGGCTCGACGGTCGGATTGTCAATGGTGGAGAAACCCGACCAGATTTCCGGGGCCGTCATGGCGGCTTTTGCCGTCTCCGACGGAATCATCGTCGAGCGGTATCTCAAGGGGCGGGAGATCACTATCTCGGTGCTGGACGGCCGGGCCCTGCCGCCGGTGGAGATCAGGCCCAGTCACGCCCTGTACGATTACGCCTGTAAATACACCAAGGGCAAGTCGCAATATGTCTGTCCCGCCGAAATCGAGGCGGCCACGGTCGAGAAGTTATCGGCTGATGCGGTGCGGCTATATGAGACGATCGGTTGCCGGGGATACGCCCGGGTCGATTTTATCGTGGCGCCTGGCGGCGGGTATATTTGCCTCGAACTGAACACGCTTCCCGGTATGACCGAACTATCGCTATTTCCCATGGCGGCCCGCGCCGCTGGAATCGAATTCGACCGGCTTCTCGAAATACTCTGCCGGCTTGCCATTGGAGGGAGATAGATGTCGTTGGTGAAGGTCAAGGGGATCATTTTCGATTTGGGATCCACCTTGATCGAGTATGAGAATCGACCCTGGCCCGATATGTCGCTCGACGGCCAGAAGCTGGCCTACGAGACGTTGATCGCGCCCTTGCCGTCGGCTCCCAACTTCGAGTCGTTTCATCGACGGTTGGAGGGAATCAAGGACGAGTTCAGGATCCGGGCGCGCGACTCGCTGTGGGAGTATTCCGCGGCCGAGCCCCCACGACAGTTATTTGAAGAGTACGGCTGGCCGGACGCTGAGAAATTGAGCCGGGAGTTCATTGACCTTTTCTACACCGTGGTGAGAACCAGCCTGACGGTCGAGGAGGGCGCCCGCGAGCTTTTGGCCGAGGTGAAAAGACGCGGTTACAGGTTAGGCCTGATCTCGAACACGATCTATCCGCCGGAGCAACACGATAAGGATTTGGAAAGGTTTGGCCTGAAAGCATACTTCGAGTGGCGTATCTATTCCTCGACTTTTGGCCGGCGGAAGCCGCATCCGGATATTTTTCGCGCCGGCTTGGAGCGGATCGGCCTTTCGCCCGAGGAGACCGTTTATGTCGGCGACCGGTACTATGAGGACGTGCAGGGGGCGCAGCAGGCGGGAATGGGGGCGGTATTGAAATACTGTGCCATTCGGGACTATCCCGATCCGATGCCAGATGGATTTCCGGTCATTCATGCCATCGGAGAGTTGCTTACGATTTTGAAAACGTAGAGGAATAATTATACAGTGAAAGCGGGAGGATACGTGGATTTTTCAGCCAAGTTACTTGAGGATTTGACCAATGCTTATGGCACGTCGGGCCACGAGGAATCGGCGACGGCGGTCATGGCCGCGCATTTGAAAGGCCTGGCCCGGATCCAATACGACCGTCTCGGTTCGATCATCGGCGAAAAGAAAGGGACCGGCGCATCGCCGCGCATCATGGTCGATTCCCATTTGGATGAAGTCGGCTTCATGGTGCGCGAGATCACCAAGAGCGGCTTCATCAAGTTTCTGCCGCTGGGAGGTTGGTGGGGGCACGTGGCCCTGGGTCAGCGGATGAAAATCATCACCAAGAAGGGGCCGGTGCTGGGAGTGATCGGGGCCAAGCCGCCGCATATGCTCAAAGATGAAGAGCGCAAGAAGGTCCTTGATATTACCGACATGTTCATCGACGTCGGGGCGATGACAAAATATGACGTCGGCAAGAAGCTCGGCATCAAGGTTGGCGATCCGATCGTGCCGGATTCGCAATTTACCGTCATGGGCAATGATCAGATCTACCTGGCCAAGGCGTTCGACAATCGCGCGGCTTGCGCCATCGTGGTCGACCTTATTAAAAAATTGCAGAATGTCAAACACCCGAATACCGTCTACGGCACCGGATCGGTTCAGGAGGAGGTCGGTTTGCGGGGCGCCAACACCCTGGCGCATATGGTGGAGCCCGATGTGGCCATTATTGTGGACGTCGGGATTGCGCTGGACATGCCGGGATTCGACGACCGCCCGGAAAAGCTGGGGGCGGGCCCGGCGATATTGATCTATGACGCGGGGATGATTCCCAACACCCGGTTGCGCGAATTGGCCATGGATATCGCCGCCAAACATAAAATCCCGTTCCACCTGTCATATATGGAGCGCGGCGCCACTGACGGCGGACGGATATATATCAGCCGCTCGGGCGTGCCGTCCATCTGTGTCGGCCCACCGGTGCGTTATGTCCACAGCCATAACTCGATTCTATGCCGCAAAGATTATGATAACACGCTGAAGCTGGTGTTCGAACTGGTCAAACGGCTGGACCAGAAAACGGTGGCGTCCCTGACGGCGAGGTGATTATGGCGTTGCGGTTCTTCAACACCCTGAGCCGGCAGAAGGAGGAGTTTGTTCCCCTGGAGCCAGGGCAGGTGCGGATGTATACCTGCGGGCCGACCGTCTATGACTATGCTCATATAGGCAACTTTCGCACTTATATGTTCGAGGACTTGCTGCGGCGATACCTGAAGTACAAGGGGTTTCGCGTGACCCAGGTGATGAACCTGACCGACATCGACGACAAGACGATCAAGGGGTCGAGGGCCAAGGGGATTTCGCTGGACGACTACACGGCGGTCTATAAGAAAGCCTTTTTTGATGACCTCGACACGCTCAACATCGAACGGGCCGAGCATTATCCGGCGGCGACGGCGCATATCCCGGAAATGGTGGCGCTGGTCAAGAAGCTGATGGATCGCGGGATCGCGTACGAGTTGGGTGGGTCGTACTATTTCAAGATTGCGGCCTTTCCCCAGTACGGACGGCTGTCGCATATGAAGCTGGATGAACTGAAGGCCGGGGCACGGGTGGCATCCGACGAGTACGAGAAAGAACAGGTCTCCGATTTCGCTCTCTGGAAAGGATGGGACGAGGCCGATGGCGACGTCTACTGGGACACCGAACTCGGCCGGGGACGTCCCGGGTGGCATATCGAGTGCTCGGCGATGTCGATGAAATACCTCGGCGAAACATTCGATATCCATACCGGCGGGGTGGACAACATGTTCCCGCATCACGAGAACGAAATCGCCCAGTCGGAAGGGGCCAACGGCAAGCCGTTCGTGAAATACTGGCTGCATAGCGAGCATCTGCAGGTGGAAGGCAAACGGATGGCCAAGTCGCTGGGGAATTTCTATACCCTGCGGGATATCATGGCCAAAGGGTACAATCCGTTGGCGGTGCGGTACCTGCTGCTGTCGACCCATTACCGGATGCAGATGAATTTTTCATTTGAAGGCCTGGAGGCATCGCGCAACGGCCTGGAGCGATATCTGGACTTTATCGCCAACCTCGAAGATGTCGCTTCCACCGTCGATGGCGGCGAGGCCGATGGTTTTATCGCCAAAACAAAGGCCGGATTCGAGGAGGCGCTGTATGATGATCTGAATATTTCCGGCGCACTGGGTGTGGTGTTCGACTTCATCCGCGACATCAATCGCCTGAAGGCGGAGAATCGTCTGTCGAAAGCCGAGGCCGGGCGGGTGCTGGATATTATGAATCGTTTCGACATGGTGTTGGGATTCCGCATGAAGCAGGAGGCGGGTCTGGACGCCGAGATCGAGGCCAAGATCGCGGCGCGGATAGCGGCGCGCAAGGCGAAGAAATTCGTCGAGGCGGACCGTATCCGTGATGAGCTTCTGGCGATGGGAATTATTCTGGAGGATTCCCCCACCGGCACCAAGTGGAAGCGGAAGTTGTAGCATAACCAAAGTATTGACTTGCTTTGGGACTTATCGTCCCGTTAATTGGACGTACCGTAATTTAGGTAGGAGGTCTTAATCATGAAGCACAAGGTGACCTTTAGCATCCCTGAAAGACAATTAGGGAAAGCTGATATTGAGTTCAAAGTGAAAGCAAATGGGAAGGCTCTCGGCACACTTCGGATTAGTAAAGGGGCTATAGTGTGGGTTCCGTTGAGCAAACACTATGGGTATAAGGTAGGTTGGCAAGATTTCAATGATTTGGCCATTAAATATGGGCGGAAAGGTCATAAATAGCCACTAGGTCATGACCCCTCGCAGGCAGATGTTCCTGACTATTTTGAATTGTCGGGTGCCACCCCCAAGCTTTTGACTTGGGGGTGTTTGAAAGATGCGTCGAGCGCGTGTCCATTACGCCTTCAGGCTGTCCACAGCTTCAATCGCGGGGTTTGGTGATTGACATCCCGAAGAGAATCTCTGATAATTCTCAGTCACTCCCGCGCATAGGAGTGTTGAAAAAGCCAGCCACGTCATTGCGAGGAGTCCCGCCCATAGCGGGGCGACGTGGCAAACTCGATTTTCATAGGAGAACCGAGATCGCCACGACCCGCCACAGGCGGGTCTCGCGATGACGAATTTCAGATTCTTCAACAGGCCCTGATACGGGAATGACAAAAGGGGACGCAAGTATTCGTCTGTAAGGATATAGGATGCATCGACTGTCACGCCTCATCCTCTCCGACATCCATGCCGACCCGAAATCGCTGCGGGCGGTGATGGAGATGGCCAGCAAAGCCGGGCCGATTACGCAAAAGATATGCCTCGGCGATGCTATCGGGTATGGCGACGATCCGCAGACCGTGCTGGATTTGCTGCGCGATTTTGATGTGCGCATCAAGGGGAACCATGAACTGCTGGCCCTGGGTGAGGTGGACGGTCGCCTGTACTCTCGGCATGCCTCAGAGACGATCAAACGCCATGTCGGGCAAGTCGGGGCTGAGGGGATGGAGTTTCTCTCGACCTTCAAAGAGAATCATATCGACGGCCGAATGATATTTTATCACGGCGCGCCGGAAGATATCCTGACGTACCTGCTCAATGAATCCGATATCGAAAGCATCCTCAACCATTACCCGCAATACGACCTCTTTGTCGGGGGGCATATCCATATCGCCCGCGTGGCGGTTCAGAATAAAATCACCAAAGCGATCTATTTCGAGAATATAAAATTGCCCGTCTCCCGGCATGATTTGAATTTGACGAAGAACCGTTATCTGATAAATTGTCCTTCGGTAACCCCCGGACGGTTTGGATTCGATCTGCCGGGTTGTTGCCGGTTGATGCAGTTATCGTCGGATGAAGCGATGATGGAGTTTCACTTCATGGAAGAGTGAGATTTCCGGAGGCCGCGCCCCGCACGGTTAATTGGGTCTGCTTATGAAGAAGAAGACATCTGCTCCCCAAGAGCCGGTCACGTTTCATGACCGCGCGGTGCGGGTCATCAAGAGCATCCCCAAGGGAAAAGTTGCTACGTATGGACAGATTGCGACGCTGGCGGGAGAACCGCGTGGGGCGCGGCAAGTGGTACGGGTGCTGAATTCGTCCTCGGAGAAACACAGACTCCCGTGGTTTCGAGTCATCAATCGGAACGGACAGATATCACTTCCGCAAGGCGGGGGATACGAGCTTCAGAAAAGCTTGCTGGAAAAAGAAGGGATCAAGTTTGGCAAGGACGACACGGTCGACCTTGGCCGCTACCTTTGGCGGCCGAAGACGCGACCTGATGATACTCGAAATTGACAGGTAGATGACAATATGACTCCATGCCCGCGCCTGGCGGCAGACATAATCATTGAGTTTCCCGACGGCGAAATTGTTCTCGTCAGGCGCGGAGTTGAACCGTTCAAAGGCACCTGGGCGCTTCCCGGTGGGGGAGTCGAAATCGGGGAGCGGGTGGAGGAGGCGGCTATTCGCGAGGCCAAGGAAGAAACCGGCCTGGATATTCGCCTCGAGGGCCTGGTAGGCGTCTATTCCGATCCCGATCGCGATCCGCGGGGGCATACCGTCTCTATCGTCTACCATGCCGTGCCGATAGGTGGCATCTTCCGGGCGGATACCGATGCCAGCGAGGTCCTCAAGACCGCTCCGAACCTGAATCTTCTGCTGGCCTTTGATCATTCTCGAATTCTGGCCGATTGGATGGCGACCCGTTTGCGAAAGGGAAGACAATGAGAGTCGGGGGCAGTCCGCCTCCGATCTGCATCTGACAGGAACCATGCCGTACTATCATTGTTAAAAGAGACAACATGGCTTCGCTTGATCCGATAGAATCTAATGGTTCCGATATCCCCACCGGGACCAAAGGTCTTTTTCGCGCCCTACGGCACCGCAATTTCAGGTTATTCTTCAGCGGTCAGATTATCTCGCTGACCGGCACCTGGATGCAGGTGGTCGCGCAGAGCTGGCTGGTGTATCGTTTGACCGGGTCGGCGGTGCTTTTTGGGGTCGTGGGATTCGTGGGAAATCTTCCCAGTTTCATCTTCGCCCCCTTTGCCGGCGTCCTGGCCGACCGTTGGAACCGTCATCGATTGTTGGTAGCCACCCAGGTCCTGTCAATGATTCAGGCGCTGATATTCGCCGCGTTAATTTTGGCCGATGTCATCGCCGTCTGGCATATCATCGTCCTGAGTTGTTTTTTGGGACTGATTAACGCCTTCGACATGCCGATCCGGCAGTCGTTTGTTCCGGACATGCTCGAGCGCAAGGATGACCTGAGCAATGCCATTGCCCTCAACTCCACCATGGTCAACGGCTCGCGGTTGGCGGGGCCGTCAATCGCCGGCATCCTGATTGCATTGGTCGGGGAGGGGTATTGCTTCTTGATTAACGGCCTGAGTTTCATCGCCGTCATTGCCGCCCTTCTGGCCATGAAAGGATATCGCAAGCAACCGAAAACTCGTCATGATCCGGTCTGGCAGGGATTGACCCAGGGTTTTGCGTACGTCTTTAGTTCTTCACCGCTGCGGTCGGTCATTCTGCTTTTGGCCTTGACCAGCCTGATAGGGATGCCATACGTGGTGCTGATGCCGATTTTCGCCAAGAATATCCTTCAAGGCGGGCCAAACACGTTGGGATTCCTGATGGCAGCAACCGGAGTGGGGGCGCTGGTGGGGGCGATTTACCTGGCATCCCGCAAGGACGTCATCGGATTGGGGAAAATGATCGGATTATCGGCCGGCGTCTTTGGACTCGGGTTGTTCATGTTTTCCTTCTCCCGGTCATTTCCTGTATCCATGGCACTCATGGCGGTCACCGGTTTTGGGATGATTGTGCAGATGGCCGCCAGCAACACCGTCCTGCAAACCATTACCGAGGAGGACAAGCGGGGGAGGGTAATGAGTTTCTACACCATGGCCTTTCGCGGCATGGTTCCCTTCGGGAGCCTTCTGGCCGGGAGTGCGGCGGCCGCAATCGGCGCCCCCAATACGCTGCTGGCCGGGGGGCTGTGCTGTGTCCTGGCGGCGGCATTATATGGCCGGAATCTCGGCACGCTGCGGCAGCAGTGCCCGCAGGGAGACGTCTTCGGTCGCGCCTCATGAGCCATGGCTACAGCCGTTGGTGATTGGCCTATCCCCGGTTGGCTTATAGTTGTTGCCATTATCCATCCCCAGCATGTAAATTCCGTCGGCTGCCGGTTTGTTCAGGAGGTCAGTATGCGACATCGGTTGCTTATTGCAATCATGCTCATCCTCCCCCTTTGCCAAGGAGTCTTGGGGAAAGCAAAAGGTGAAATAGCTCCGGCTTCATTCGCGGCTGGAACTGATTCATCAGGAGCGCCGGCGGGGCAATTGGGCGGTAATAATGCACTGGAGTGGATCAATCGGATCAATCTCTCCGGGACGCTTCAGGGCGAGGCGCGGTGGATGAAATATCCGGGAGCGTCATACCCGGAGTCCAAGTCCACTTCAGACCTTTATCTGAGGATTTTCGAGCTTGGTATTGAAACCAATTTCCTCGATTGGGCGTCCGGGATCGCCGTGCTGAATTCCGAATGGATCGGCGACTACCTTAACATGGGTGACGAGAAACTGACGGTCGATGAGGTTCATGGAGACCTTCGCCGAGACAGCCTGCCGTTTTATCTGGTATTCGGCAAGCGCACCCAACCGTTCGGTGTTTTTGAGAATCATTTGGTGACTGACCCCATGACACAGGACGCCTATGAAACCAAGAAGGTCGGCGCGACGGTCGGCGTCACGGGAGGGATGGGGCTCGATGTGTCGGTCACCCTGTACAAGGGGGACGAACAGATGGGCCATCTGTTTCAGTCGGGGCTATTCGATACGACGGTAATCATCCGCAATGCTGATCCGGTTCGCAACGTGGAATCATATATCGGGGCCGTTTCGCTGGCGCCGGTGAATCAGTTAATAACCATGTTTGGCGCCTAACTGAGTGAGCCGGGGCATGTCACCCGAAACGCCACGATGAACCTCGGCATCAACCTGGTGGTGCCGTTCTTTAAAAATCTGACGGTGGACGGTGAATATATCAAGGCTCTGAGGCGAGAGAAATATGGAACCATGGACCACGAATTTAGGGAGGGGGTGTTGTCGGCTACGGTCTACTATTCGATTATTTTTAGTCAGAGCTAGGTCAAGAGCCGCGGGCTGTATCGGGCGCGCAGGCTGTTTACCAAGACCCACCCGATGGAAGTGGCCTTCCGGTACGAGGGCTTTGATGATGCCGCGCTGGCGGACAGGTTCCAGACTTGGTCGGTCAAGAACCGCTACAGCTTCGGCGGACGATACACGGCCTATGAAAAGGATCCGGTCGTGGTCTATTTCGTATTGGAGTATCGGGGAACGCAGTACCGTCTTGCGCCGGAGCAGAGGGCAACGCTGGACGAATTCAATAACGAGGTGCGTCTCCGTCTGGGGCTGGATTATTGAGCGATGAGGTGAGCAGGATAACGGACAGGAGAGAGGCACACGGCTACTCTCAGCCCAGGAAATGGTCCACAAAATAGCTTGACAGGTGCGCGAGAATAGGTATCTTACGAGGCGTTTTTTGAAAAGCCGGCGTAACTCAGATGGTAGAGTAGCTGATTTGTAATCAGCCTGTCGGGGGTTCGAGTCCTCTCGCCGGCTGATTGACAGGGCCGGCCCAAGCGCAAGACATAGAAGATGTTGGAGGGGTTCCCGAGTGGCCAAAGGGAACAGACTGTAAATCTGTCGGCGATGCCTTCGGAGGTTCGAATCCTCCCCCCTCCACCACCACCAACCTGAGGCCCCATACGGGGCTTTTTTTCGTCCCGGCCGGAAGGGAATCAGATTATATTGGGTGCTATGGCACACACGATTTGCCTGCCGTACGGCCGCGGTGGCCTCACCATCGATCTCTCGATGTTCATGGCCCGGTGCACGATGATCGCCGGGGAGCCACCCCAGCGATCCACTCTGACGGCCGCCGACCTGTGTCGGTCGTTTGACCATCCGATCCAGGCGCGGCCGCTGCGGGAGTTGATTCGGCCTGATGACTCCCTCTGCGTCGTCACCAGCGACGGCACCCGGCCGTACAAGCCGATGCGGTTTGTGCTGCACACCTTGTTCGACTACCTGGGCTTTGTCCCCATGAGGACGACCGTCGTCACCGGATCGGGCAGTCATGTGCCGCATACCAAAGCGGAATTGGATGAGATATTTTGCCGCAGTCTTGCCTCCCGGATGACGATTGTCAGCCACGACAGCCGGGCCGATGATCTCATCCGCGTCGGGATATTCGCGGACGGCACACCGGTGACGATGAATCGCCGATATGTCGAGGCCGACAAGCGGATCGTCCTGGGGCATATCGAGCCGCATTTTTTCGCGGGGTATACCGGCGGCGCCAAGGGGATTGCGCCGGCGATCTGCGGCCTTGAGACTATCCATCGTATCCATTCCTTTGCAGCCGTCGATGATCGATCGTCGGCCTATGGCGATATTGAGGGAAACCTGAGTTCGTCGCTGATGCGCGAGGCGGCGGCGTTGGCTCCCCCGGATTTTCTGATCAATTGCATCCTCGACCAGGAGCAAAATCCAATGGCCGTCTTCGCGGGGCACTATATCGAGGCCCATCGCGCCGGGGTGCGGCAGGCCCGGCAGTGGTCTGAAGTCGCCGTCGACCGGCGCTTTCCCATCGTCGTGACCTCCAACGCCGGCCATCCGCTTGACCAAAACCTGTACCAGGCGGTCAAGGGGATGGAGGCGGCTCTCCAGATCGTCGCGACCGGAGGGACGATCGTGATGGCCTCGGAATGCGCCCGGGGTGTCCCGCCCGGCAGCCGTTTCGAGGAATTGTTGACCTGTCCCATGACGAATGAAGCTTTGCTGGCCCATTTGGCGAATGATAGCGGTGTAATTGATGATCGCTGGCAGGTGCAGCGGTTGTTGCAGATACTGGCCGCCGGTCGCATCATCCTGGTGTCGAACCTGGGACGGGAGGTAACGGAACGGTGTCGGCTGGAGTACGCGGCGACGGTGGAAGAGGCGTTGACACGACTGGTTGACCAGGCGTCCAGCCAGACTGAGATCGCGATCCTTCCTCATGGTCCGTTGATCATACCTCATGTCAAGCGATAGCATACAAATCGACGGAGGACGAGAATCGGAACCGGTTGTCGCGGCCAATGGCAAGGACCACACCGAAGGGCCGATTCTTAAATCAATCTTGAGCATGGGCCTGCCGTCGATGATCGGCTTCGGGCTGGGGAACATATATGAGCTGGTCAACGCCTTCTGGTTGTCGCGCATGGGGCCGGAACCGGTCGCGGCCATCACTATATTGGGCCCGGTCTTCTGGGTGATCTATTCGGCCAATTCCGCCGTCGGCAGCGGATCGGTGGCGATCATCTCGCGCCGCTACGGCGAACGGGACATCACCGAGACCGAGATGGCGATCAAAGAAGCTATTTTGCTCAAATGGATCGCGGCCTTTTTCTTCGGCATTTTCGGATACCTTATCACCCCCTCGCTTCTGCGCCTCCTGGGGGCCAAAGGCGATGTCCTGGACATGGGGATTACGTTTGGGCGGATCATCTTCATCGGATTGGGATTTAATTTTGCCACCTATACCATTTTTACCGCGTTGCGCGGGGTGGCCAATCCGATCAAGGCGATGGTGCTGATGATCGCCTTTAACGTCCTCAACATGATCCTCGATCCATTCCTCATCTTCGGCTGGTGGATTTTTCCGAAGATGGGTGTGGCGGGAGCCGCCTGGGCGGTCAACATTTCCTTTGCCGCGGCTTTCATTGCCGGATTGATCATCTTCTATGCCGGCGGCGCCAACGTCCGTCTCCACCGGCGCCGCAGCCAGCCGCTCAATTGGGGCCGCATGTGGCTGATGCTCAAGATCGGTCTGCCGTCGGCCATCGGTTCGCTCTCTTTTTCGTTGGCGCGTCTGATTGTCATGCCGATGATCACTTTCTTCGGTGTCAACGTGGTGGCCGCCTATGGCGTCGGCATGCGAGTCTCCAATTTGGGCACGACCTTCATGGTTGGAATCGGCCTGGGGCTGTCGGCCCTGATCGGACATAATTTGGGAGCGAATAAGATCGCCCGCGCCCGGCAGACGGCCAACCAGGCGATTCTTTTGGGGATCGGCATCATGAGTTTCATGGCGCTGATGACCTTTGCGTTTGCCCGACCGATCACCGGCCTGTTTTTCAGCCAGCCGGAAATCCAGGAATATGGCACCGCCGTGCTGCGGATACTGGCGTTGGGGCTGCCTTTCCTCGGCCTGTACCTGATGGTGGAGAACGTCTACACCGGGGTGGGGGAGAATCGTCCGACGATGGTGCTGAATATCCTTCACTCGTGGGTGCTGGAAATCCCGGCGGTCTATGTCACGACGCAGGTGCTGGGGTTGGATCAGACGGCCGTCTGGTGGTCGCTGACCGGGGCCTTGATGACCTCGGCGCTTCTTTACTACGCCTATTACCGCCGCGGGCAGTGGCTGCATGTGAAGGTATAGGGTGTAAGGCGACTGCATTTCGCAAAGGGGTGCGTTCACGAAATTCCCTTGTAACAATATACCATTAATGGAATTGCCGGGAATTGGGTTCCTTCGTTCATTTTTGTGAGGCGGGCCGCCCTCACCCCAGGCCCCTCTTCCCGAGGAGAGGGGTTGCGGAGGGATCAAGCGAACGGCATTCATATGTCGTGCAATAGGATATGGTGGTCGGGGCCGGAAATGATTGGATTCGTTTTGGCATTTTCGCGGGATCCCACGATTTTGGTTTTCCGGCCCCGCATGCTGCCCCTCCCCCTGCCCATCCCGACGGAGGGGAGAGCTGCACCTGGGTTTTTGGTTCATAGGCATAAATATTCCTTTATGGGGTTACCCCCAATAAAGCGGGCGGAGTTGCGTTCAACATCGATGTTGTAGTGAAATGGTCAGGAGTTCCCGGCACAAAGACACGCCCAAACGAGTTTGGGCGTGGCACACGCGCCAAGTGCAAAATACTTGCCCCATTGGGTCAATTGTGTTAAATTTATGGTGCATCACATGGCAAAAACAGCAGGACCGGCGGCGTTGCGGACTCATAAATCGGTGACGACGACATGACACAGGACGAATCAATCGGCTTGTCATTCGGATCGGAAAACGATGCTCCGCATCTTATGCGGAACAATCTGATTTTTGTTGGAAACAAGCAAAGGAAAGAGAATGAAGTGTCCAAAATGCAGCAATGACTTGGTCAAGGGCATACGGCATGGTATCGAAGTTGACTATTGCCAAGTGTGCAAAGGGATGTGGTTGGATTATCAGGAGCTGGATCAACTCGAAGATGAGGCCCTCGACCAAGACGACCTGAAGGGTACGATGATTTTCAGTTCCTCTCCGACAGCCATGGCATGCCCTCATTGCACCAAATCCCTAAAACGATTCAAGTACCGCCTCTATGATCTGGAACTGGAGTTCTGTGAAAATAAGCATGGGTTTTGGCTGGATGAGAATGAGGAGGAGCGAGTTCTGGAGCTAATGAGAAAGACGGAGAGGAATCTGGAACGGAAGTACCAAGTCGAAGACAAATGGGCGCGCACATTGACGAGGATGAGATCCGGTTCCTTCCTCAGTCGGCTGCGAAATTTGTTTAAATAGATCGGCTGACACAGAATATCGTGATGCCACCCGCAATGGATGCCTATGGGTCGAGAAGAAGACAAATCCATCATTGGCGATGGGCCATTGGTTGGACGCAATGAAAATCGCAGGTTTTCTATTTGTCCTCGACGTCGCGCTGTTTGGCGGAAGCCCAGGACGTTCAGGAGCATTGAAAAGACGTTCGCCACGGTTGCGGGAACCCACCTCAGCAAGGCTGAGGTGGGCCACCGGTCCAGGGGAGCATAAGTGATACTGGTGGTAAGGGATTTGGGGAGTGTTGAAAATCATTCGCCACTATAGCGAGAACCATTCACAGCAAAGCGGAGGTTTTGCCATTTGTCACATTTATTGTTGGGTTGCGCACATTAGGAAAGGGGGTGAGTAAAGCATGGAGAAAATAATCGGGTACGCCCGAATTGTGGCACGAATAAGAATCAAGGAGCAGATCAATAAACCTTTACTGGGCAAACCATACCTGAAATATGGTCAGTGCCATGGATTATGGGGCTATTTTTTTCATGTCGGCGGAATATTGGGCGCAAGGCATGCTACTGATCTTGATGCCTTTGGACATGCATTTCTGGGAACGTTTGGGCCGGCGGGCGCGGTCAAGGAATACTTCACGGAGTTGTCAAAGCGTCTAATGGCGGATTTCTTGCGTGATTCGATGACGTTCGCAGACTATGTGGGCGCGGAATTCATTGCACGAGTGGGCTATGTTGGCGATTCCCGTAGATATTTCATCGAGCACGGGATGGATAAATTGCCTCCCAAGACCGCGGAGGATTTAGCCTGGCAATATTCGGAGCAAGGTGCTGCTTTGGGCGCAGTATACCCACACAGAATAAGAGAGATGTTCGATCAGACCTACACGCCGGTTCAGAAGGAGCATTGGGAAAAAGCACGTGCGGCCGGGTTGGATATCCCGCCAGAGCAAGACCTGGTGCCCTACGCGGAAATGGAGAAGGGGGAAAACGACCTGTTCATGGCCTATTGTCATGAATGCTGTCCCGAACTTTATTCAATCTTGAACAAATAGCTTTTGGCTGGCGGGGGGGTTTCGGCGATGACGGGGGAGAGGATGGGCCGCGCAATAATGAATGATATCATCTGATTAGTCAGGAGCGCCCGTTGCGGCGGTGACAAGAAAGCGGGCGCGTGCCACGCGCCACTACCCGGAACAAAAATCTATGACATCAGACCCGGTACCTACCCGGAGCAAGAATCCTTGACATAAGATATGGTATCTTCAAGATGAGATCGCCACGTCGGCCCGCCTGCGGCGACAAGTGAATAGGCAGGAGCACCCGCCGCGGCGGGCTCCTGCCCTACAAGCTGCCCATCATAAATGATGGGCCACCGGACGCATCATGTTCAGCCGTTCCGCTGATGCTCACTATGGCACGGTCATCTCGCAGAATAGGCTGCTATTATTTACTTCTATGATTCGGGGGGCGATGTTGTGGTGCGCCGCGAGACGCTGGAAATCGTCCGGGGTGACGGTCGTGGCGCGGAAGCCATCCTTGCAGACGATGACGCCGTTGCCGGTGGCGGTCTCGTCGATCTCGCCGATAAGGCCATGCTCTGCCTGCAAGCGAAACCATGTCAGTCGGTGTTCCCAGAATTTCTCCGAATAACTTGAAAACAGAACGGTGCCGCCGCGCCTGGTCACGCGCAACGCCTCGCCGACCAACGCCTGCTGGTTCACACCAAAGGCGGATATGCCGTTCTGGATGCAAATAACAAGGTCAAAGGCGCCGTCTGGAAATCCCATGCTGATGGCATCCATGACCGCGAGACGGCAGGATGGGAAGCAGTCGAGAAAATGAGCGGCCAGCCGCAGGCTGGGAAGCGAAATGTCGATGCCGACGAGGGCACGGACGTGCCGAGCCAGCGGCCGCAAAACCCGTCCATAGCCGCAACCTAGTTCGAGCGCGAACTGGTGGGAAGCGGTCTTGGTCAGGACATAATCGATTTCGGCCTGCAGGTAGGCCACGACCGGCGGCGGGGCGATCTCATAGCAGCGCCGAAGGCGGTCGCCCGATAGCTTTTCGGAATAATACCCGTTTCCCGGAATGTTCATAGTCAGTTGAAGGAAACATAGGGGAAAGGGGCGGTTTTTCCCACTATTATTTGTCTTCGGATGAAGTTGATGTCGGTCGGGATGAATAATCCTGGGCGCATGAAGGCGTGCGCCAAGCACGGCATCGTTGAAAACATCCGTTGCGCAAGAAATCTTGACAGGTTATCCTTTATGGAATCGGAGGGAAACATCTGCTTCTCGACGTGGAAACATGTCGGGCGGTGATGGCTTAACAGGAGTGCACGATGAGACGACTGGCGATCAATACGGTGGGCGATGAGCTTGAAGCCGCCGCCGCGTTTTGCCGATCCGAGGGTATTGGAATCGAAGTAAGCGATTTTGCCTTTCCGCGGATTCTCGATGGCGACCTGGCAGCCGTGATCGACCGTCATGTGAAGGCCGTGGCCGGAATAGCCCCCATAAGTATGCATGGCCCATTCTTCGAGTTGGTTGCCTCCAGTCTGGATCCGGCGATTGTGGCGGTGGCGCGGCAACGTCACGAGGCCGCCCTGGCCGCGGCCGCGAGAATTGGAGCGGCGTATTATGTGGCCCACACCAATTTCACGCCGCTTATTCGGGAGTCCTCCTACCGCAAGAACTGGGCCAGACGGATGTTGGATTTCTGGCTGCCGTTTGCGGACAAGGCGGGCCGGGACGACATCATCATTTGTCTCGAGAATGTATGGGAGGGCGGGCCTGACATTCAGGCGGAGCTGTTCGCCGCCGCCAACCATCCTCATCTGCAGGCGACGTTCGATAACGGCCATGCCCTGATATTCTCACACCTTCCGGCGAAGGAATGGATCAAAACCCTCGGGCCGGTGTTGGCGCACTGTCATTTGCATGATAATTCCGGGCAGCTCGACGAGCACAAGCCGGTGGGCGAGGGGAGGGAGAATTGGAGCGAGCTGGTGGCGGCTCTGGATGCTTACGCACCGCAGGCGGTTGCTGTCGCCGAGAGCAACCCCCTGAACAATAATAAGCTGAGCCTCGACAGACTAAGAAAGCACTTCGGCGCCTGATTGATGCCCCATCTCCTTACAGGCAGGAGCTACGCCTGATACGTTTTAAGAGTCATGCTTGCGCCAGCCGCTTTTCAAGAGCGGCTAATTGCGCCTGCAATTCCTTCGGAAGCCTATTTCCAAAAACCGCATAATGTTCTTTGATCAACTCGACTTCTTTCAACCAGGCCTGCTTATCGACGGTCAATAACTCCTGGAGATCGGCCGGGCTGACTTTGCCTTCCAGACCGGAAATGTCGATGTTATCAGGGGCAGGCATATATCCGATGGGGGTTTCAAGGGCCGGGGCTTTGCCGTCGCAGCGATCAAAAATCCATTTCAGGACGCGGACGTTTTCGCCATACCCGGGCCAGAGCCATTTGCGCTGGGCGTTTTTCCTGAACCAGTTGACATAGAATATTTTCGGCAGATTTTCGGCGGCGGTGCGCGTGCCGATTTTTATCCAGTGGGCAAAGTAATCGCCCATATGATATCCGCAGAAGGGAATCATGGCAAAGGGATCGCGGCGAACGGTGCCGACCTTCAGGTCCAGGGCAGCGGCCGTGATTTCCGAGCCAACGATCGACCCGATGAAAACACCGTGGTTCCAATCAAATGATTGATGCACCAACGGCACGGTACCGGGACGCCGTCCGCCGAACAAGAAGGCGCTGATGGGAACGCCAGCCGGGTCTTCCCATTCGGGGGCGATGGCGGGGCAGTTGGAGGCACGGGCGGTGAAGCGGGAATTGGGATGCGCCGCGGGAGTCGAGGCGCCGGCTTCATCCCATTCGTTTCCTTTCCAGTCGATTACTTTTCCCGGAGCGGGATAGCCGATCCCCTCCCACCACACGTCATTGTCATTGGTCAGGGCCACGTTGGTGAAGATAGTATCCTTGGCGGCGCTGCGCATGGCGTTGGGATTGGAGGACATTGACGTATACGGAGCGACGCCGAAAAAGCCGGCTTCGGGATTGATGGCGTAGAGGCGGCCGTCTTGGCCGAATTTCATCCAGGCGATATCATCACCGACGGTTTCCACTTTCCAGCCGGGAATGGCGGGAATCAGCATGGCCAGATTGGTTTTGCCGCAGGCGGAAGGGAAGGCGCCGGTGATGTATTTGGCTTTGCCTTCAGGGTTGGTCAGTTTCAGAATCAGCATATGTTCCGCCAACCAGCCCTCATCGCGGGCCTGCACCGAGGCGATGCGAAGGGCCAGACATTTTTTCCCAAGAAGAGCGTTGCCGCCGTACCCGGAGCCGTAGGACCATATTTCCCGCGTTTCGGGAAAGTGGGAGATATATTTTTTGTCGAGCGGCGCGCAGGGCCAGATGCCCTTGTCGGACTGACCGTCGGCGAGGGGTTTACCGACCGAATGCATAGTCGGGACAAACTCGCCGTTTTCACCAAGAACGTCGAGTACTCTGGCGCCGACGCGGGTCATGATATGCATATTGGCGACGACGTAGGCGGAGTCGGTGATTTCGATGCCGATTTTTGATATGGGGGAACCGATCGGTCCCATGGAGAAGGGGATGACATACATGATGCGGCCCTTCATACAACCTCGGTACAGGTCGGTCATCGTGGTTTTGAGCGCAGCGGGATCGACCCAGTTGTTGGTGGGGCCGGCATCCTCTTGTTTTAGGGAGGAGATATAGGTTCGATTTTCAACCCGGGCGACGTCGGACGGGTCGGAACGGAACAGATAACTACCGGGGCGTTTGGCCGGATTCAGTTTTTTGGCGAGGCCTTCTTTTTCAAGCAGGGTAAGGACAGAGCGATACTCGTCCTGAGAGCCATCGCACCAGTGGACGCTGTTCGGCTGACAAAGTTCTTTCCAACCGTTGACCCATGCAACCAGTTTTTTGTGTCGTGTGTTTGGATGAGACGAATTCATTTTTCTTCTCTTCACTCAGGGTTATTATTCTCTACATACGGTGATAAGCTAAGATGTATTTGGGCGAAAGGCAAGGAGTCTGGAGGGGATTTTGGTGGATCGGATCGCAACAGTTCTTGACCGAGGTGCGGCAGAAAGAGCGCCGGGCATCCTAAGCCCCCGCCGTCGCGGGAGTGACATAGCCCGGAAGGCCGAGATCGTCAAGTCGTCTCTCCTTAGGAGGGGGGTCTCCTGGCAATGACGGGGTAGGGGAAGACCACGCGACAAGCGAAAGGGGTCATGCGATTCCGCGCCAAAGAATTGCTTGACAATTAGACCTTTTATTCTATGTTGCTGGCGAGTATTCGGGACACCAGACGGACGAATCACCGGTGAATATGAATTCTGATAGAGATTATAGAATCCCACAGCCCGCCAAGGCGGGTGGTGTACCCGTTCGTACATTATGCGGAACAGAATAGTCAATGTCCACCTGGAAAGAGGAAAGATATATGCCTCGGTCTGAAATCCGGCAATCACATCTTACGGCCCTTACGGACCGGGTTCGCCGAAACAACTACGCCCAGTATCTAAAGGCGGTTCGGCTCAATCGTGTGAGAGGATTTACAGGCGCACAAGTATCCTTTGACTTTCCTGTGACTGCTTTGGTCGGACCGAACGGCGGAGGAAAGTCCACTGTTCTTGGCGCGACTGCGTGCGCATACAAGTCCATAAAGCCGGGGGTGTTCTTCCCGAAAAGTTCCATTGGGGACAGTTCCATGGCGGAATGGTCTATCGAATATGAGATAGTCGACAAAGAATTAAATCGGACAGCAACAATCCGCCGCAGCAGTGTATTCCGCCAGCTGAAGTGGGTTCGTCGTGATGTCGCAACACGTTCGGTCTCCTATTTCGGGATTCGGCGTACTGTACCTGCAGGTGAAAGACCGCAGTTTAAGAAACTCATGCGTCCATCCTACGTCCATCCTTCACCGCTTCAAACAATTCCAGCGGAGGCAGCCCGCCAAATTGAACATATTCTCGGAAGACCAGTAGAGGGATTTCAGAGAACATCGGTCGGTACTGCCGATTCCTTTCATGTGGGGCGAAACCGTGGGAATGAATATTCCGAATTCCATTTCGGGGCAGGTGAGTCATCAATCATTCGAATTGTAACGGACATTGAATTAATCCCGGAAAACTCCCTTATCCTGATAGAAGAAATTGAAAATGGACTTCACCCTGTCGCAACACGGCGGTTGGTCGAATATTTGGTCTCGGCTGCCGAGAGAAGGGGCATACAAGTAATATTCACCACGCATAGCGATGAAGCTCTCACGATGCTTCCGCATGAGGCTGTATGGTCCTGTCTTGACGGATCAACACAGCAGGGCAAGCTTAGCATTAAGGCGCTACGTGCGATTTCGGGCAAGGTCGATACTGCCCTTGCTATCTTCGCGGAAGATGATTTTGCCCAATTCATCGTGGAGGCTCTCATACGTGAATGTGTAGGCGATCGCTATGACCAAATTGAGGTACATGCGGTATCTGGTGACGGTAACGCTGTACGCATCCATCATAATCGGATAGAGGACCCATCTGCTCGACACAAGTCTTTGTGCGTTATTGATGGTGATTCCCAACAGGTGGAGAATCAGGGCATCGGCATCTTTCGTTTGCCTGGATCCCAGCCTGAAGCGGCGGTGTTCAACTATGTGCATGGAAACCTGGGTCTTAATGTCGCGCTGCTCACTGTATCTCTCCAGCTCCCGCCCACCAAGCAAGAATTCGTGCGCGCAATCATTGCTGACGTCGCATCAACGAACAGGGATCCCCATGTCATTTTTAACCGAATCGGCATTGCACTAGGATTTGTACCAGAGGCGATTGTCAAGGGAGCTTTTGTCAATATGTGGATTCGGGACCATTTGACTGAGTTCCGGCCGTTGGTGGAGCGTATTGGGGCTGAGATCGATGCATATAATGGCGAGCAAACAGTCGGTGGCGATACGGAAAGCCGCGGGCATTAGGATTAGCGTTCGTACACTCGCCTTCACCCATTGGTACCTGGCGGGCGGGCCAGGCGTTTGTCCGAGTAGAAGAGAAGAATAGTCAGGAGCAACCGCCTGCGGCGGGCTCCTGACCTACAAATTTCTGAGTCACCCACGGGGTGAGCCGGGGACTTCCGGGGATGTTTGTTTTCTTGATTCCCAATCGAAATCTGTGTAATTTCCTGCGACAGACCGATTGCCGGAGTGGTGGAATGGTAGACACCAGGGACTTAAAATCCCTTGCATCGCAAGGTGCGTGCCGGTTCAAGTCCGGCCTCCGGCATTATTGGGGGCAACATTCAGACGAAGATCAATGGCACGTGCAGCACCGCCCATACGGCGCAGCGGATCAGTGCCGGCTTGCGAGATTCCTTGGCCAGCAGCGAGAAATAGATACCCTTTACCAGGGTATTGCTCATCATGGCGATCACGATGGCCGAGGCGGTCAGCCCGAGGCCGGCATCCGGATTATGGGACAACGACAGAATAAAGGGATCGATGTCGGTCACGCCCACCAGCGCGGAAAGGGCCAAAATGCCGGCGTCACCAATATGCTGTCGGACAAGGCTGGATATAACCGTGAGCAGCACAAATAGCCCGGCAAATATGACGGCCGGTTTTAGGTCAAACGGATTTTGTGGAAGTGGTAGGGTCGTCCTGCCAGGCTCGGCGGTAGGGGGTTGGGTCAAGGCCGCCAGTACCAGGCCGACGGCCGTCAGAAGAAGGGCTTTCCACCATAAAAGGGCCGCAATCGACGGATTTATCACCCACACCAGTCCAAGGATTCGGAGATACATCACGCTGCCGGCCAAAAGCGATGCTTGCAGGGCGGCGGCGCCTCTGCGGGCGTCCCGTTGAGCAATCCGACCGACCGCAATGGCGACGGCGGTGCTGGAGACGATCCCTCCCAATATCCCCGATAACCAGAGGCCGACCTTTTCCCCCAGCCTCTTCGACAAGAGGTACCCCACAAAGCCGACCGACGACACCAGGATCACGGTTTCCCAGACGTGGGTGGGATTGAGCTTGTAGGGGGTCAGGTCGCGGTTGGGCAACACCGGCAGAATTATCACCGTGACGACGAGAAATTTGAGGACGGCCAGAAACTCGACCCGGTTCAGCCGCTCGACATAGGTCTCCAGTTCAGCTTTTTCCGAAAGCAGAATGGTGTTGATGATTCCCAACGACATGGCGATCCAGACGTCGGCAAGAAGCGCCAGGGCGCCGACCGCGAAGGTGAGGAGCGCGGAAAATTCACTCGTGGCGCCGAAATATCCCTCTTTTATCTTGGCCGAGTAGGTGACGGTTGCGAGAAGACCAACTGAGAGCAGGCCGACGGGCAGGACAATGGTGGCGCCGATATTGTACAGCCAGGCGCAGCCAAAGCCATACATGCTGATTATGGGAAAGGTGCGAACGCCGCCAACGACGCGACCATGATGACTGATCTTGGAGCTTTCCCGCTCCAGTCCGACAAGAAAACCGAGCGCCACCGCGACCGCGAAGCGCAGTTCAGTCGTCCACTCGAACACGCTCATTATCCCAGTTAAAGGCTACTGCCAATATGCTGCTTTTTGCCGCTTCGTCAAGTTCTATCCGTTCGGGATTTCCATTTAACGATTTGCGCACCTTTCTTGAGGATATTATCTTGGCGCCATATCGACTACGACTTTGAGGAAGGACAATATGGCGAAACTGACCTTTTGGGGGGCGACCGGCACGGTGACCGGCTCTCGCTACGGACTGGAAATCGGCCGGAAAAAACTGTTGATCGACTGCGGTATGTTTCAGGGGCCGAAGGAAGACCGCCTGCGGAACTGGGATAAATTCCCCGTGCCGCCGTCGGAGATCGACGCCGTCCTTTTGACGCATGCCCATATCGACCACGTGGGATACCTGCCGCGCTTCTGCAATGACGGCTTTCGGGGCGTGATCCATTGCACCACGGCGACGCACGAGCTGACCGAAATCCTGATCAAAGACAGCGCCCACTTGCAGGAGGAAGACGCTTACTGGGCCAACAAGCAGGGGTACACCAAGCACAGCCCGGCCCAACCGCTCTATACCATCCGCGACGCCGAGCAGGTGGCGCGTTATTTTCGGCCGGTCTTTTACGGCGAGGATATTGCGATCGAGGCGGGGGCTCGGGTAAAGTTTCGGGACGCGGGCCATATTCTCGGCTCATCCTTCATCGATATCAAGACGACGGT
This sequence comes from uncultured Ignavibacteriales bacterium, assembly GCA_964585635.1. Classification (GTDB taxonomy): domain Bacteria; phylum Zixibacteria; class MSB-5A5; order GN15; family JAAZOE01; genus CAZPEV01. Next base: position 9,374 of record CAZPEV010000015.1, on the reverse strand, counting down.
CGGCGGCAGGCCCCGCAAAATTCTCTTCAGCGGCGATTTGGGCCGTCCCGAGATACCGCTTCTGAGCGATCCGGTGCAGGTCTACAACGTCGACTACCTGGTGATGGAATCGACCTACGGCAACCGCCGGCATGAAGGGCGTTCGCCCTCTGATGATGTCGCCCGGGTCATCAACGAGAGCGTCAAGCGGGGAGGGCTGTTGATCATTCCATCGTTTGCCATCGGGCGGACGCAGACGCTGCTGTATGTCATTCGCGAGCTGGAGGAAGCGGGGAAAATCCCGGTTCTGCCGGTTTATGTCGATTCCCCGATGGCGGTCGAGGCCACGACCGTTTTTGAAAGGCGAATCGCCGATCTGGACCTTGTCAGCCGGACGCTGACGGTACAAGGGAAGAAGATAATGCATCCGCGCCGGTTGCATCTGTGCCAGACGCGGGGGGAGTCCAAAGAGACCAACGACCTGAAGGGGGGCGCGATAATCATTTCCGCCAGCGGCATGGCAACCGGCGGGCGGATCCTGCATCATCTGGAGCGCTGTTTGCCGAATCCGGCGCATACCATCCTGCTGGTCGGGTACCAGGCGGAGGGGACGCGCGGCCGCATCATCCAGGACAGAGGCCCGTCGGTGAAGATTCACGGGGTGGAGGTTCCGATCAGGGCGGCGGTAGAAAATATCTCGGGTTTCTCCGGCCATGCCGATTACACCGAAGCGCTGGCCTGGCTGATGGGTTTCAACAAGCCGCCGGAGAAGACCTTTATCGTTCATGGTGAGCCGGAGGCCTCGCAGGCGATGGCGGCCAGGATTCGGGAGTATCTCCGCTGGGATGTGGTCGTCCCGAAGCTTGATGACTCGTTCGAGATCAACCTGTAAGTCTATACCTGTGCCTGATGGCAGCGGCAAGGCGCCCGCCTCGCCGACTGCTAATTGAGCGAGACCGCCTCGACCAGGTTCAGACCGTTGGGAACCACCTGATAATCGGAGATATGCTGCGTTTTGATCACCTGCCCGGCATTATCCAGGAATTCGACCGTGATGTCATGCCGGCCCGGGTCGATTTCGAAATCGCCGACATAGATTCGTCCGGGCAGCAGGCGCGAGCAGCGGAGGTCGGCGTTTTCCGATATGTCCGAGGCGACATCGATGGCCAGGCTTTTCAGCCACCCGCCGGCGCCTCCCTTGTCGGCCTTCTCTTTGAGCGTGTGCGTGGCCAATCCCTTGGCCAGCGCGCGGGCCACCGAGCGCAGGAGAGTCAGCGAACGCTTGGCCTCGAACGATTCCTGGGCGACGGCGCCGACATCTTCGATCAATCCCAGTCCGCCCATCGGAACGCTGTCGACGACGACCCGGATGCTTTGAATCAGCGACGGTCGGGAAACGATCTGCGGGAGGGCAAGGTCAAAATAGTAGTCCTCGCTGATCGGCAGCGGGAGGTTGCCGTATTCCGTGTCGCGGCGCACCGGATCGGTATAGAGAATCTGCACCAGATTAAGCCTTTTGTCGGTGCGAATACGCAGCTCCAGCGCTTCTTTGACCGGCGACAGGCCGGCCAGGGCCACGATACTGACGATCGGTTTGCCGTCGGACAGATACCTGACGGCCGGTGGATTGAACGGGTAGATATGAGGCTGATCGGCAAAGGCGCGCTGTAGGAGGTCATGGTCGATCCGGGCGTCATCCATCTTGCCGGCGGCGGCATACAGGTGCATGCTCAGATATCTGGCGAAGGCGTCGTTGTAGAATCTGACCTTTTTGGCCTCATAGTTGATCTTGGGAGCGGAGGAATCGGCCTGCGCCTTGGCGTTGAGGGTGGCGGCGGCGTCAGCGTATTTTTGTTCCAGCAGCTTCAGCTTGTCGTCGGCCCGGCGCAGTTCGACGAGGGCCGCCTCGGTGCTGTCGGCGACGATGTAGTCAAGGGCTTTGAACAGGTTGGTGTACAATACCTCATAGTCTTCGCCGGCATATTCGAGAGCGTTGTCGTTGAGCAGCAGCGAGAGGGCGGCGCGGGAGATGCTTCGCGTGAACAGCTCATCGGCGGCCGATTCCGCCAGCGACAGGCGCACGATGCTGGAGTCGAAGCGCCGGGCGTAATGATTGGCCAAACCGGCATCGAGGTAATAGAGGAAGCGGTCCTTGTCCTTGAACTTGTGCGCGGCGCGGGCGGCGTCGAGTCCATTGACGGCGGCGTCATAGTTGCCGGCCTGCAGCTCGGCGGTAATCGGGCCGTAAAACCCCTTCTGGGTTGCCACCGAACTGCATCCGGCCAGCGCCAACAGACAGACCAGCGCCCCGCCCGCGAGCCTAATTGTCGCCGGCCATTCGGTTCGTCTTACCACTTGGTCTTGTCTTTGGATATCTCTTTCTTGATCTTTTCGGTCCCGATCCACACTTTTTCATTGGTCTCAATATTGATAAGCTCCAGATCGGTCTGGTAGAAGACCACGCGGAGTCCCGCCACCTCGTCGACGATGGTCTTGATCGAGCCGAGCAGAATGAAGTCGGCCCCGGTCTCGTTGCGAATCTGCTTCATCGTTTCCTGAGACGCATAATCCCGCTGGTCCAGCCGTTCGTCGCGAATTTCATCCCGCTGGCCGCGCGCGGCGACAAAGCGAACCTGGCCGGAATTCAGCAGCTCCCGCTCAAAGTCGGTGGTGAAGGTTTCGGTGTCGATATGTTCGCTGCTGTTGTTGCGGATGGTGCCGACGGTGACAATCGGTTTACCCGCCGAAGTCGAAGTGAAATTGGCCAGCCAGGGCCGGGCGAGGCAGTCGGAAATCATTTTTTCGGCCACCAGGCGAGCGTCGGTATCATTCCAGCGGCCGCTGACATCGGTCACGGTCCCCGGATCAAGGCGGGTGACCTTTCGGGACGAACCGCATCCGGCGGCAATGATGATGACGAGAAGAAGAAGGAGTGCTCGTTTCACAGGTTCTCCTTTGGCTGCAGGCAATCAGGTCAAGAGAGTCGCCGATGGCCTGGCGTCGGCAACTCTCCGTTTGCTTCAAGATGATAAAGTTATCGGCTGTTTTAGCAGGCAGGCAAGATTTTTCTTTGGGCGGCCGCCGTCATGGCAGGAGCGAGGCCTGCACCCGGTCGCGGCTACGGCTGTTTCTTCCCAACGGACCAGTCGATGCCAACCACGAATTGCACGATTGCCCCCCAGGTCGATGGTTGCGGGATAATATGGCATCGAGGCCCGATGAACAGAGTAGCCGCATTCGTCACGGGGAATCGTCCCAATATGCCGCCATGGAAGCCGAGGCGCATCTTGCCATAGCTATACATCCCACCGCCGAGAAGAAACGACCACTGCATGGCTTTGGACAAACCGGTCAAATACCGGGCGTGCACCAGAGCATTGTATTGAACATCGGTGCCGGAGGGGCCTTCGTCATCCGATGCTTGTCCCCGCTTGGGCCAGTAAATCGGGCCGATGTTGATGCCATAGGGATGCGACGTCCAGGTATAGACCTGTAACGTGATTTCACCGCCGAGGCCGAGATGTTGCGTCAAGGCTCGCGTGGCCATAATTCCGAAGCCGGGGGTGCCGGGGTCGGCATTGGTCATGAACGTGTCGATGTATCTTCCCCGATCAGGGACATATTCTGAGGCCGCCCCATAGCCGACATATCCACCGACCAGCCATCGACCCTCAACCCCCTCGGCTTGCAGCGCAGTAACGAGCAGGACCAGCATCGCCAAACCGTCGATCAGAAAATGTTTCTTAGGCACGATTATTCCTCAGGCGGCCGGCGGGAGCGCCCGTCGCGGCGAATTCCCGCCCCACAAATTCGCAGCCGGCGGCGATTACAGTTTCACCAGCTCGACGCGGCGATTGTTGGCTTTCCCTTCGGGCGTGGTGTTGACATCAATCGGCTTGGTTTCGCCAAATCCGCTCGATTCCAGTCGGGCGGCATCAACCTGGCTGTTGCTCACCAGATACGCCTTCACCGAGGCCGCCCGCCGCTGGCTCAGGTCCTGATTGTAGGCATCTTCGCCGTCGCTGTCGGTGTGGCCCTGAATCGCCAGGCGCAAGGCGGGATCATCGGTCAGAAGTTGGCCGATTTCAGCCAGGGTCTTGAATGATTCGCCTTTGATGACATCGGAGCCGGAATCAAACAGAATGCCATGCGTGATTATCTTGCCGGTTTCGTCCAACTGCTGGCGCATCGACTTGCCCCCTTCGGCCACGCGGAACTTTCCGAAGAGCATCGGATTGCCCTGCTCGTCCCAAGGATCGCAATGGACGGTGAAGGCCGCCGGTTCGAAATATTCGAGATCCGGAATATTAGCCACCCGCTCGTTGTCGACGTAGCATTTCATGGTGGTCTTGGTGGCCATGATCCGCATGGTATGAATCCCTCGGCCAAGTTTTGAGGGCAATTCCTTGGAGGCTTTTTCCTTGTCAAAAATCGTTACTCTGGTGTTGGTGCCGTCGGTCAAGTCAAACGAGGCGATTGTCTTTTCATTGGCGTCGAGGACATGGAGATAATACCAATGCCCCTTCTGATCGGCCCCGTTGCTGTAGATTTCCCATTCCACGGTGAATTTATCCGGCAATCCCGGGGTCATCTTCGGCCGCAGCGTGCCTTCATCGCTGCACATGACCAGGGTCATATCCCCCTTCTTGGCAACTTCAAAAACCCCCTCGGCCAGCTTCCAACGGGAGGGGAATTCACCGACTTCTTCCCCTGCAAGGTCATCGTAGAAGATGGTCTTGTCGCCGGGGATAAAATCATACTTGGTATACAGACTCATGTTTTCGGCTTTCACGGCGCCGCCGCGTGAACCGGCCGAGGCGCCGCTTCCACCGCCGCCCGCACCGGCCTCAGCCGCCTGGCCGGGGCCGCCGGCCGGGGCGCCATATTCCTTGGTGTATTCCCCCTTACCCTGGTAACGGTAATATTCCTCCGGCGTTTCCTTTTCAATCTCTTTCACGCTTTTCACCAGGAGGGCACGGATGGCCTTTTCCATCGGTTGATTGGAGTATACGCCCATGGCGCCGGCCATGACGAGTTCCTCGCCCCAGCCGCCGCCGGCGACATCGGTACCCCAACTGGTCGACTTGGCCTCGATGGCGGTGGCCTTGATTATCCGGCGGGTGCGGATATCGATGAGTTTGATGTCCATGATGACCTTGGCGGTCTTGGTTTCCATGCCGACTTTGCCGAAGGCTTTTTTCTTGAGTGCTCCCAGGCCGCCGCCGCTGCCGCCGGCCTCCGGCTCGAAAGCGGTCACGGCGCCGGTGACGAGAATATCCGCCCCTTCCATCAATCCTTTGTCTGCGCCCCGGCCTTCCTCGACATATTCCGATTGTCCCAGTTCGATTTCATCGGCCAGTTCGGCGACTTCTTCCTGGCTGGCGAGCACGATAAACTTGTCGCTCTTGGCCAGCGACGTGGACAGCATTTCCCCAATCGATGCCGCCATGTCGCTGGAACAATCGTCGGCCTTGGCCTTAATAGTTCCGACGGTGATGCGCGCTTTGTTCCCCTGGTAGCCGACCTTGTCTTTCATGTCCGCCATGGCGGCGGCGCTCAGAAGCAACGTGGTCGCCATGAGGAGCGCCAGCACCCTCATAGAGTTTGATTTGATCATATGTGATCCCCTCGTGCTGAAGGTTATGACTGTCCGTGATTTGCACGTCCTGTCTTGGCGAAACCTAATCTAACGATGCCCTAACCCCGGAGTCAATAGTATTCTTGCTCTGCGAACCGAATCGGTCTGGCGACGGTATTCTGCTTGTCAAATCGTCGCGGGGAGGGTATTTTGGCGGGTTGATTATGACATCACTCAAAGATGAGGATTAGACGGATATGCACCTTACCGGGAAAGTCGCCCTGGTAACCGGCGCCAGCCGTGGAATCGGCGCCGCGACGGCCAGGTTGCTGGCCCGTCATGGCGCGGCGGTTGCGGTCAATTATGCCAAGAGCGAGGCGGCCGCCAAGGCGGTCTGCGATGATATTACGAAGTCGGGCGGACGATGTTTCATGGTCAAGGCCGACGTCCGCCGCGAGGATGAAGTGAAGCGGATGGTGGGACAGACGGTGGCGGAGCTGGGCCCGATTGACTTTCTGATTCTGAACGCCGGCGCCGAGGTTCCGTTCAAGCCGTTCGTCAACCTAAGCTACGGCGATTTCGAAGGGAAGGTCATGGGGGAGCTGCAGGGCTTCTTTTATCCTCTCCAGGCGGCGTTGCCGGCGATGATCGGCCGCAAATCCGGCTGCATCATCGGCGTCTCCAGCGGCTTATCGCGCCACGCCGCTCCCGGTTTCAGCGCCCATACAACCGTCAAGTCGGCGGTGGACGGCCTGATGAAGTCGCTGGCGATGGAGTTGGGGCCGCACGGCATCCGCGTCAATATCGTTGCTCCCGGCCTGACCATCACCGACGCCACCTCCCGGCTGTCGAAAGAGCATATTGCGGCCACGGCGGCGGCAACGCCGTTGCGGCGGGTGGCGCAGCCGGAGGATATCGCCGGAGCAATCATGATGCTGGTGTCGGACGAGGCCCGGTTTGTCACCGGCGCCTACCTTCCGGTCAGCGGCGGCAGCCTGATGCTTTGAACGCGACTGAGGTGAAACATCCTCAGCTTTGGCCGAAAGACAGGAAAGTGGAGGCGCAGAGGCGGCCGCTGGTGTATCAGCAATAGATGATTGAAGGGCGATCAAGTCGAGCCGAGTAACGTGCAGGAGAGACAGATGGCCAGGAATTTTGCCTTGATCGGCGCCGGAGGGTTTGTGGCGCCGCGACATATGAAGGCGATCAAAGAGACCGGGAGCAGCCTGGTGGCGGCGGTGGACCGGAGCGATTCGGTCGGCGTGCTTGACAGCTACTTTGACAATGTCCGGTTCTTTGTCGAGTTTGAACGCTTCGACCGGCATATCGAAAAACTCCGCCGTCAGGGGGGTGACGGCCGGGTGCATTATGTCAGCATCTGCTCCCCCAATTACCTGCACGACGCTCACGTCCGCTTTGCGCTGCGGGTGGACGCCGACGCCATCTGCGAGAAGCCGCTGGTCCTCAATCCGTGGAATATCGACGCCCTGGCCGAACTGGAACGGGAAAGCGGACGGCGGGTCTACACCGTCCTGCAATTGCGCGTGCATCCCTCGCTGATTGCGCTTCGGGAAAAGCTTCTCCGGGATCGGTCGGGACGCAAGCATGAGGTCAGCCTGACCTATATCACGACTCGCGGCTTATGGTATCTGGTTTCCTGGAAGGGTCAGGTGGAACGATCCGGCGGGCTGGCCACCAATATCGGCATCCATTTCTTCGACCTGCTGATCTGGCTGTTCGGAGGGGTCGCTCGGAGCGAAGTTCATCTCTCTGAACCGACCCGTGTGGGAGGGTTTCTGGGTTTGGAGCGGGCCGACGTGAGTTGGTATTTATCCATCGCCCGGCCCGATCTGCCGGAGGCCGCCGTGCGGGATAATAAATCGACCTATCGTTCCATCACGATCGATGGGGAAGAGGTCGAATTCTCGGGCGGATTTACCGACCTGCACACGGTCGTCTATCGCGACATATTAGGCGGCGGCGGGTTCGGCCTTGAGGACGCCCGGCCGTCGATTGAATTGGCGCACGCCATACGCAACGCCGAGGTGACCGTCCCCGGGGGAAGGTTGCATCCACTGGTCGGAGGGCGCCTGGGGCGGGGGTAGGCGATAACATGGAGATGAACATGATTTTTCGAACGGTCGGCATTTGTTCGCTACTTGTCGCCGGTATTATTCTGCCGGTGGTTGCCGTCGGGGCTGGGGCGCGGGTGTCGGTGTCGGTGGAGAATGTGACCGCCGCTCGCGGCGATACCCTGGTGACGGTTCCGGTCCGCCTGTCCAGTCCCTCGGATTCCATAGCCGGGGTGGAGCTGTATTTCAAGATCAAATCCAACCGTCGTATTCACTTCGCATCCGATGAGAGTCGCCCCGACGGGCTGTCGATGGCGGTCGATACCGCCGGCACCCTGATGTCGGGCTGGGAATGGATCGGCATCAGCACCCTGGAAAACACCCTGTATGATCTCAAGGTGGCCGGTTTGGCCGACTGGCCGAATCAAAAGCGAACGCCCCCTTTGCCTCCACAGCAAAACGGCGTGCTGGTTAAGCTGGTCTTTCGGGTCGAGCCGGAGGAGCTGCTGACCCTCGATTCGCTCTTTGCCGTGACGCTGGTCAAAGCGAAGTGTGGATTTGCCGATCCGATGGGGAACTCGATCGGGGTGGTGACCAGGGCGGAACAGATCTGCGAAGAATACCAAGGCGACTCCTGCCTGTCATGGAAGACGGTCCGGAAGGGAGTGATGGATTCGACGGTGGTCAGGCTTTCCGGCGGATCGGTGCTGATAAGCGGGGAGTCCAAAGGGGGCCGGTAGAGACGCCGAAACGCCCAAGTATGCCCTGTTAAATGACTTGACTTGCCTGTCATATGCGATAATATATACCGATTGTGCTGGGGTAGCTCAGGTGGTTAGAGCGCCTGACTGTGGATCAGGAGGTCGGCGGTTCGATCCCGCCCCCCAGTATTGCTTATTTTCCGGAAATCGACACGACTATGACGGCTCAACCGGACGGAAAACAAAAGAAGATCAAGCCGGAAGTCCTAAAAGGGTTCCGGGATTACCCGCCGTCAGAGGAAATCGCACGGCAAAAACTGGTGTCGGTTTTCCGCGAGGTGTTTGAGTCGTTCGGCTTTTCCCCGCTGCAAACCCCGGCCCTGGAAAAGATCGAGACCCTAAAAGGGGCCGATTACGGGTCGGAGAATCTCGAAACGATTTTCAGTTTCCCCGGCCCGGAAAAGGTCGACATGGCGCTGCGGTTCGATCTGACCACTTCCCTTGCCCGATATGTGGCCGGAAACCCGGAGATGGCGTTGCCATTCCGTCGCTACCAGGTCGGCACCGTCTGGCGGGTCGACAAACCAGGCCCCGGACGGTTTCGCGAGTTCACCCAATTCGATATTGATTCGGTCGGCACCGGTTCGATGCTGGCCGACGCCGAAATCATGGCCGCGATCTGCCAGTCATTCGAAAAGCTGGGATTGGCCAATTATCGGATTCGATACTCCGACCGCAAAGTTCTTAACGGTCTGGCGCGTTTCGCCGGAATTCCGGAAGGACTGGCGCCGGATGTTTTTCGGGTGATCGATAAACTGGAAAAGCAGGGGATCGAGGCGGTCAGATTAGAGTTGGGGCCGGGTCGGATCGATCAGTCAGGGGACAAGATTCCCGGCCTGAATCTTCTCGCGAACCAGATCGAAACATTAGTGAGATTTCTGCAGCTTCAGTCGAACGAAACTGACCCTCTCAAAGCCGCGGCGCAACTCCTTCAGGGCGTCCCGGAAGCGGAGGACGGGATTGCGGAATTGGGGCAGATCGCAC